>DASWIU010000073.1:0-26595 GCA_036397515.1 Desulfurivibrionaceae bacterium
GAGATGGTAATGCCCGGTGACAACGTGACCATCGAAGGCCAGTTGATCACCCCGATCGCGATGGAAGAAGGCCTCCGTTTCGCGATTCGCGAAGGCGGCCGTACCGTGGGCGCCGGCGTTATCAATAAAATTATCGAATAAGGTGGAGTGAGCATGATTCAGACACAGAAAATACGCATCAGGCTTAAGGGGTACGACCATAAGCTTATCGATCAATCCACCTCTGAGATTGTCGATACTGCAAAGCGTACTGGTGCAACTGTTGCTGGCCCGATTCCTCTGCCGACCACCATCAACAAGTTTTGTGTGTTGCGGTCTCCGCATGTGGATAAGAAGTCCCGCGAGCAGTTTGAAATGCGCACCCACCGTCGGCTGCTGGACATCCTTGAGCCAACGCAGCAGACCATTGATGCACTTATGAAGCTTGAGCTTTCCGCTGGCGTTGACGTGGAAATCAAGCTTTAGGATTATGAAACGGTTGTACTGGGTAACGGTACAATTGCTGTCTAGAGAAGAAAAAAACAGGTAGGAACAATGCCTAAAAAATTAGGATTACTGGGGAAGAAGATTGGCATGACCCGGATCTATACCGAAAACGGCTCTGCCGTTGCGGTAACGGTCATTGAAACTGGACCCTGTGTGGTGCTTCAGAAGAAAACCGTTTCCGGGGAAGGATACGATGCCATTCAGGTTGGGTTCGGCGCCAAGAAAGAGTCTCGCTTGAATAAGCCGGATGCCGGGCATTTCAAGGCATCCGGAAAAGGCGGCTTTTATCACATCAAGGAGTTCCGGGTTGCGGATCCCAGCCAGTTTGAAGTGGGACAGGCGCTCTTGGTCTCGGACCTTTTCAAGGTCGGCGACATCATTGATGTGAGCGGGGCTGTCAAGGGCCGTGGTTTTCAAGGTGTTATACGAAGGCATGGCTTTAAGGGTGGCCCCTCTGGTCATGGTTCCATGTTCCATCGTGCTCCCGGCTCCATTGGTTGTAGCGCCTGGCCGAGCCGGGTTATTAAAGGGAAGAAGATGCCTGGGCATATGGGCACGAATATGGTCACCAAGAAAAGCGTGACCATCATGGATATCCGGCCGGAGCAAAATGTGCTTGTCGTCAAAGGCGGCGTGCCTGGCGCAAAGCAGGGTTTGCTACATATTTATACAAAATAATGAGTCTTAGTTTCCTTAAGATTTATTTTGGGGGTGCCGGAAATGGCGGTTACTGAAATATTCAATGTAGACAATGTGAAAGTGGGTGATCTTGAGTTGAACGACAATCTGTTTGCCGTTCCAGTCAATCCCCATATCATCCATGAAATTGTGAGAATGCAGCGTGCTGCCCGTCGGGCCGGCACAGCCTGCACCAAAACCAGGACAGAAGTGCGCGGCGGCGGCAAGAAGCCTTGGAAGCAGAAAGGTACTGGTCGTGCCCGGGCCGGGAGTCGCACCTCTCCTCTCTGGCGTGGGGGCGGCGTGGTTTTTGGCCCCAAGCCCCGCGATTATTCCTTCAAGGTTCCCAAGAAGGTTAAGAAGCTCGGCCTGCGCATGGCTTTGAGTTCTCGCTTTGGCGATAATCTGGTCTTGGTACTCGACAATTTCAAGATTGATGAAATCAAGACCAAGCGGTTTATCGGGGTTATGAACAACCTGAAAATCGAGAATGCCTTGATCGTAATTCCTGAGCGCGATGATCATCTTGAGCGTTCGTCTCGCAATGTCCAGGGCTTTAAGGTTATTCCGACGGCAGGGCTGAATGTTTATGACATTTTGCTCCACAAACACATTGTTTTACTGCAGCCTTGCATTGGCCAACTGGAAGAGAGGTTGTTGTCATGAAAAACATGTTCAGCATTATTAAAAAGCCTTGCCTGACAGAAAAGGCTCTTGGCTTGCAGGAGACCAACAATCAAGTGGTTGTCAAGGTTGATCCCCGCGCCAATAAAATTGAGATCAAAGATGCTGTTGAAAAACTGTTCAGCGTCAAGGTCGCCAAGGTGCGAACCGCAAATATGCACGGCAAGAAAAAGCGTGTGGGCAAGAGCTTCGGACAGCAGTCTGACTGGAAAAAGGCCATTGTTACTCTTGAAGAAGGGAACAAGATTGATTTCCTTGAGAAAATTTAAGGGGAAGTCTCGTCGGCAAGAGCTGTAATTTTTTGTTACGCATACGTAATTTAAATATTATCGGGGTTTGAAATGGCATTAAAGACCTATAAACCTACATCACCGGGCAGAAGATCACTGGTTACAGTTGTCAATCCCGAGTTGTCAAAGGATAAGCCGCAGAAATCATTGATTCGGCCCCTGAGTAAGACCGGGGGACGGAACAACAATGGCCGCATTACATCCAGGCATATTGGTGGAGGTCATAAGCGGAAGTATCGGTTGATCGATTTCAAGCGGGAAAAATTGGATGTCCCTGCAAAAGTTGCGGCCATTGAATACGATCCGAATCGTTCGGCTAATTTGGCCCTGCTGAATTATGTCGATGGGGAAAAATGCTATATCCTTTCTCCTCTGGGCATCAAGATCGGCGATACCGTTGTGGCAGGCGAGTCTGTTGATATCAAGCCAGGCAACTGTTTGCCCATGGGCAACATGCCGCTGGGCAGCATTATCCACAACCTTGAGATGAAAATCGGCAAGGGCGCGCAACTTGTGAGAAGCGCTGGTGTTTCCGCGCAGCTCATGGCCAAGGAGGGGGAGTATGTAACGGTAAAGTTACCCTCTGGCGAGGTGCGCAAGTTTCATCGGAAATGCCGGGCCTGTATTGGTCAGGTTGGCAATAAGGAACATGAAAGCCAGAAGCTTGGTAAGGCTGGCCGCAGTCGCTGGAAAGGAAACCGGCCCAAGGTCCGTGGTGTTGCCATGAACCCGGTTGATCATCCAATGGGTGGTGGTGAGGGTAAAAGCTCAGGTGGTCGCCATCCTTGCTCTCCGTGGGGTGTCCCCACCAAGGGCTATAAAACACGTGGCAAGAAGTCATCCGACAAATTTATTGTTAAGAAAAGATCATAATTAGGGGGTTACAAGTGGGACGTTCAGTTAAAAAAGGTCCATTTGTAGATGACCATTTGATGGCAAAGGTCATGAAGGCCAAGGACGAGGGCTCCAGAAAGGTTATCCAAACCTGGTCCCGCCGTTCTGATGTAATTCCGGACATGGTTGGACTCACCTTTGCTGTGCATAATGGCAAAAAGTTCATCCCGGTTTTCGTGACTGAAAATATGGTAGGGCATAAGCTCGGTGAGTTTTCTCCGACCCGTACCTACCATGGTCACGCAGCGGATAGGAAGAAAAAGAAATAAAAGCTGCTAAGCCGGACACGGTTGTCAGGTAAAGAAAGGAGTTCATTCGATGGAAGCAAAAGCGCTTGCTCGTTATATAAGGATTTCGCCGCAAAAAGCCAGGTTGGTTGCTGATTTGGTGCGCGGGAAAAGTGTCGATTACGCAATAAACGCCCTGCGTTTTTTGCCTAAAAAAGGCGCCCGGCTGTTGAAAAAGGTAATTGAATCCGCGGTGGCCAATGCTAGTCAGAATGAGAGTATCGATGTCGATACCCTGTATGTGAAAGCTATTTTCATAGACGGCGGGCCCATGTTGAAGAGAATCATGCCGCGGGCTCAAGGGCGCGCGAACCGGATTCTTAAGAGAACGAGCCATATAACTGTGGTTTTGGACGAGCAATAATTGAATACAGAAGCAAGACGGTATTCGTTTGTACTTTGAGTTGCATATCAATGAGAATGGAGGAAGGTTTTGGGCCAGAAAGTTAATCCGATAGGTTTACGACTGAATATTATACGTACCTGGGACTCCATCTGGTACGCCGACAAGGATTATGCCAAAAAATTTCTTGAGGATCAGAGCCTTAGGAAGTTTCTCAAAAAGCGGCTCTTTCATGCTGGCATTTCCAAGATTCAGATAGCCCGCACCGGTGACAAACTCCGGATTAAGCTCCATACGGCTCGGCCTGGCATTGTTATTGGTAAAAAAGGGACCGAGATCGAAGTCCTGAAGGCTGAAATTGATAAGTTGACGGGCAAAGAGTGTGTCCTTGATATTCAGGAGGTTCGCCGTCCTGAGGCCGATGCACAGTTGGTTGCTGAAAATATCGCCTTGCAACTCGAAAGACGGGTGGCCTTCCGCCGTGCCATGAAGAAGTCAGTGAATATGGCCTTGAAGTTCGGTGCCAAAGGTGTTAAGATCGCGTGTTCAGGCCGGTTGGGCGGCGCAGAGATTGCTCGTCAGGAATGGGTCCGGGAGGGACGTGTCCCTCTGCATACTCTTCGTGCTGATGTGGATTATGGTATTGCTGAGGCGAATACCACCTATGGCAAAATCGGCGTTAAGGTTTGGATCTTCAAGGGTGAAGTTCTGAGTGCTGCCGACCAGATTGCCGAATAACTCGTTGTCGAGTGAAACGGCTTTAAAAAAGTCAGTCACAGATAGGATATACAGATGTTAAGTCCAAAAAAAGTAAAACACAGAAAGATGTTTAAGGGTCGCTTGACCGGCGCGGCGTATCGCGGGTCTGGCTTCTCTTTCGGTGAATATGCCCTGAAGGCTGTCGGCTGCGGCAAGATGACCGCCCAGCAGATTGAGGCGGCTCGTATTGCAATCAATAGAAAGATTAAAAGAACAGGGCAGTTGTGGATCCGTGTTTTTCCGGACAAGCCGATCACCAAGAAGCCTGCGGAAACCAGAATGGGAAAAGGTAAGGGAAATCCGGAATATTGGGTTGCCCAGGTAAAGCCGGGGCGCATCCTGTACGAGTTGGCCGGGGTTGATGATGACTTGGCCCGAGAGGCATTGCGCTTGGCCGCCAACAAACTGCCTTTCCCGACTAAAGTGATTTATGTGGGGACGACTTTATGAAGATGAAAGATATACGTGAGCTTGGGCAAGAAGCGCTTGTTGCCAAGGTGCGGGAGTTGTCGGAAGAACATTTTAAATTGAAATTCCAACACGGCATCCGTCCCTTGGAGAATACGGCAAAACTGCGGCAGTTGCGTAAAGAAATTGCCCGGATGCAAACTGCTCTTACGGCGCATACTGCGTAACAGGTAGTTTCTGGCCAAGAATACTGGTGTTTTTTAGTGCTTGCGTCAATTGATAACGCTATCGGGTAGGATACATTCATGGTTGATGAAAAATCGAATAAGAAGACAAGGGTTGGTATCATTGTCAGCACCAAGATGGACAAGAGTGCTATTGTGCAAACCGAGCGCCTTGTTCCCCATAAACTGTATGGGAAGTTCATGCGTCAGCATGCTAAGTGCATGGTTCATGACCCGGAAAACAGCTGCAGCGTTGGCGACAGGGTTCTGATTGAAGAGTGCCGCCCGCTGAGCAAGAATAAACGGTGGCGGATTATGGAAGTCATCGAGAAGGCCGTGTAATTGGCGGTTTTTGATAACTAAGTCCCCAGGCGGTTTGTTTGGGTACTTGTAAAGTTTTCTGCGGTTGGTGAAGAAATGATACAAACAGAAACCGTACTTAATGTAGCAGATAATTCAGGCGCCAAGAAAGTTCTTTGCATAAGAGTTTTGGGCGGGACCAGGCGTCGGTATGCCTCTGTCGGCGATGTTATTGTTGTCACCGTCAAAGAGGCGATCCCGAACGCGAAAGTCAAGAAGGGCGATGTTCTCCGAGCCGTCGTGGTAAGAACTGTTAAAGAGATTCGTCGCGAGGATGATACGATTGTTCGGTTTGATGATAACTCCGCCGTCTTGCTGGCAAATTCAGGGGAACCGGTTGGAAGCCGTATTTTTGGACCGGTTGCCAGGGAGTTGCGTCCGAAGGGCTATATGAAGATTATTTCCTTGGCTCCCGAGGTTCTGTAACCGCGGTTGAAACGAAGATCTGGATATTCAAAGAGTTCCCCCGTTCGTACTTCTGGGCGGTTGAGAGGCTGAAGGCATGAGAGCGAAAACACATTTGAAAGTTAATGATCAGGTTGAGGTGATCGCCGGCAAGGACAAAGGTCGGGTCGGCAAGGTCATCAAGGTCAACGCGACCGATGGCAAAGCCATTGTCGAAAAGATCAACATGATAAAGCGGCACACGAAGCCCAGTCAAACGAATCAGCAGGGCGGAATCATTGAGAAGGAGGCGGCTATTGATGCTTCCAACCTGATGGTGATTTGTCCGAAGTGTTCAAAGACTTCACGGGTAGGCAAAAAAATACTGGAAGATGGATCTAAGGTTCGCATTTGCAAGAAATGTACTGAATCTGTAGAGGCGAAAGCCTAATAGGTCCTGATTTTTTTTTTGGAGGCAAGAATGGCTGGGGTAAAAGAGATATATCAGGGCGAGTGTGTCCCGCAGCTTATGCAGGAATTCGGCTACCAGAACATCATGCAGGTGCCGAAAATCACCAAGATCGTGCTGAATATGGGTTTGGGTGAAGCTGTGCAGAACCCGAAGATCATCGACAGTGCGGTTCAGGAACTGACCATGATTGCCGGGCAGAAGGCGGTTGTTACCAAGGCGAAGAAATCCATCGCCGGGTTTAAGTTGCGGGCCGGGGTGCCCATTGGTTGCCGGGTAACGCTCCGTGGCGACCGGATGTATGATTTTTTTGCCAAGCTGGTTCACATTGCCTTGCCGCGAGTCCGGGATTTCCGCGGGTTATCCCTGAAGTCGTTTGATGGGCGCGGGAATTATGCCATGGGCATCAAGGAGCATATCATCTTCCCTGAAATTGATTATGATAAAATCGACAAAATCAAGGGACTCAATATTGCGATTACTACGACCGCCGAGTCTGATGATGAAGGTCGGTTTCTTTTGAAAGTAATGGGAATGCCCTTCAGGAAATAGCACAGGGTAAGGAGGAAGAAGTTGGCTAAAAAGTCTTTGATAGCAAAGTGCAAGCGGACGCCGAAGTTTCCAGTGAGGGCTTATAACCGTTGCGGGTTGTGCGGCCGTTCGAAAGCCGTTTATCGGAAATTCGGGGTATGCCGTATCTGTTTCCGGAGCTTGGCTAATCGTGGTGAAATTACCGGTGTTACCAAATCAAGTTGGTAACGGTGTTGATTGTGATCACCGTGGATCTGTTAACTGTTCGTTTTAAAAAACATCATAGGGAGCAAGCACTATGTGCATGACTGACCCCCTGGCTGATATGCTGACCAGGATAAGAAATGCCGGCATGGTCAAGTTCGAGACGGTTGAAATGCCGCTTTCGAAAGTGAAAACCGGTGTTGCCGCAATCCTGAAAAAGGAAGGTTTCATCAATGACTATCAGGTCCTTGATACGGACACGCAAGGTGTTTTGCGTATTGAAATGAAATACGACCAGAACAATGAGCGGATTATCACTAACCTGAAGCGGGTCAGCAAGCCGGGCCGCCGCATCTATGTGAAGCATGACCAGATCCCCAAGGTAATGAGTGGCCTTGGTATCGCGATTATTTCGACTTCCAAAGGAATTTTTACGGATAAAGAAGCACGGTCCATGAAGATCGGTGGCGAGCTTCTCTGTGAAGTTTGGTAGATCGAAGTTGTAATTGCTTAACTATTGAGTATTTCGTAACCAGTGGAGAGTCGTCATGTCGAGGATTGGCAATCAACCTATCCCTGTACCTAAAGGGATTAAGCTTGATATAAATGGAACGTACGTTAAGGTCGCCGGGCCCAAAGGGACCCTGGAGCGGAATATCCGCCCTGAGATTGGTCTGCAGGCGGAAGGCGACAACCTGATCGTTGTCCGGAAGGACAACAGCAAACGGACCCGCGCCTTCTCTGGTCTTACCCGGACCTTGGTCAACAATATGATTATTGGTGTGGATAAGGGGTTCCAGAAAAAATTGTCCATCGAAGGGGTTGGTTACCGGGCCGAGGTCAAGGGCTCTGTTTTGAACCTCAGCGTTGGCTATTCCAATCCGGTGGCGTTTGACCTGCCGAAAGGGGTTACCGCCGAGGTCGACAAAGCAAACAATGTCACCTTGGATTGCATTGATAAAGAGTTGCTTGGTGAAACCGCCGCCAAAATCCGCGCGGTGCGTCCGCCTGAGCCCTATAAGGGGAAAGGCATTCGCTACACGGATGAATACATAGCTCGGAAGGCCGGCAAATCTGCTTCTAAGAAGTAGAGGGACCGCGTAATCTTTACGCGGCTTGCAAGAGATAAATATTTATAAGGCAAAACAATGGGTAAGACAAATCCGAAAGAGATTGCTCGTGAAAAGCGGGTTAAGCGGATCAGGAAAAATATTGCCGGGACTCCGGAGAGACCACGGCTGCGTGTCTTTAAAAGCGCCAAACATATCTATTGTCAGATTATAGACGATGTTGCCGGAAATACCCTGGCTGCCATGTCCACTGTGGATAAGGGGATGATTGCCGCTGATATCAAGGGAAAAGCCGAGAAGGCGCGTCAGGTCGGGTTGAAGATCGCCGAACTTGCCAAAGGCAAAGGTATTGAAAAGGTGGTTTTCGATCGGGGTGGCTATCTGTATCATGGCCGGGTCAAGGCCCTGTCGGATGGCGCTCGTGAAGGCGGTCTTGATTTCTAATTGGCGTGCGTGAAAAAAATTCTTATCCCTGTAAAAAAATCCAAAGCAATTTGGGGGTGAACCTTGGCAGATTTTAATAAGAACACAAGTGGCGACGAGTTTATTGAAAAGATCGTTCATATCAACAGGACTGCGAAGGTAGTCAAGGGTGGACGTCGTTTCAGCTTCAGCGCCATTGTTGTTGTCGGTGATGGGAAAGGAAAGGTCGGTTGCGGTCTTGGCAAAGCCAACCAGGTTCCCGAGGCAATCCGGAAAGGGGTTGAGCAGGCACGCAAGGACATGAAAAGTGTTTCCATAACCAACATGAGTATTCCGCATGAGGTTTTTGGGAAATTTGGCGCCGGCAATGTCATGCTGAAACCCGCGGTGGAAGGAACCGGTGTTATTGCCGGCGGGGCGGTTCGCGCCGTGCTCGAAGCGGTAGGGGTTCATAATATTCTGACCAAGTGCATCGGCTCTCATAACCCGCATAATCTGGTCAAAGCGACCCTTGATGGCTTGCGGCGGCTGCGTACTCCGCAGCAGATCGCGCTGAGCCGTGGGAAATCCGTCGAAGAAATTTCCGCCTGAATCGTTCATCCCCCTGATTATAGAGTGCGAATATCTGTCGGGGATTGATCCGGTTTTTTCAATTGTATGCTGAAAACAGCATGACCTTAATGAAGAGTGAATGGGTATCAATATGGCAAATCAGCTCAAAGTGACCCTGAAGAAAAGCAAGATCGGGAGCACTGAAAAAATACGTGCGACGTTGATCGGCCTGGGGCTGACAAAGATCAATAAAACGGTTATTCGGCAGGACACCCCTGAAATTCGGGGGATGATTAAAAAAGTCGAACACCTGGTCGAGGTGGAGGATTAATTTATGTTGACCTTAGGAAATTTGTCACCGCAGCCAGGTTCGAGGAAGCCGAGAAAAAGAATAGGCCGGGGCCTTGGTTCTGGGCATGGTAAAACCGCTACACGTGGTCATAAGGGGCATAAAGCCCGTTCCGGCGGCGGGATCAAGCTTGGCTTTGAAGGCGGGCAGATGCCTCTCCAGCGTCGGTTGCCGAAGCGCGGCTTTAATAATATCTTTAAGAAAGTCTACACCATCATTAATGTTCAGGAACTGGAGCGGTTTGCCGCGGACACCAGAGTTGATCGCCAGGCCTTGATCGCTGCCGGGCTTGTTTCCAAGAACGACAAGCTTGTGAAAATTCTTGGCAACGGCGAGTTGACCAATGCGATAACCGTTGCGGTCGACAAGGTGAGTGGTGCTGCGCGTCAGAAGATTGAAGCAGTCGGTGGCAAGGTTGAGGAATAAATAGATGCGCGCTGGGGTCCAGAATGCTGCAAATATCCCGGAATTAAGGCGCCGGATCTTATTCACGGTGATAATGCTTGCCGTTTACCGAGCAGGCGTGCAGATTCCCACGCCAGGCATCAACGGCGAAGCACTGAGCCAGTTTTTCCAGAAAAGCGCCGGTTCCCTTTTTGACATGTTCAACATGTTTTCCGGTGGCGCTTTGGAAAATTTTTCCATCTTCGCGCTGGGCATCATGCCATACATCAGCGCCTCGATCATCTTTCAATTATTGACCGTGGTCGTTCCCCAGCTGGAGGCCCTCTCCAAAGAGGGTGAATCCGGACGCCGCAAGATCACGCAATACACCCGTTACGCCACGGTCGTCTTAAGTCTGGTGCAAGGGCTGTTCATCAGTATCGGCCTGGAAAGCATGACCGCTCCTGGAACCGGGGAGATGGTGGTCATCGCCTCCGGTTGGCATTTTCGGTTGATGACCATGCTGACCTTGACTTCCGGCACCGCTTTTATCATGTGGCTTGGCGAGCAGATGACCGAGCGGGGTATTGGCAACGGCATTTCCATGATCATCTTTGCGGGAATCGTGGCGAGAATGCCCGCTGCCCTTGTGAACACCTTCAAAATGGCCAGCGCCGGCGAGATAGCCTATGTCATGTTGCCCGTGTTGTTGGCCATGATTGCCGCGGTAATCGCCTTTGTCATCTTTTTTGAAACCGCGCAGCGGCGTATTCCAATCCAGTATGCGAAACGGATGGTCGGCCGGCAGATGTATGGGGGGCAGCAATCACACCTTCCTCTGAAAATCAATATGTCCGGGGTTATCCCGCCGATTTTCGCCTCTTCCATCATGATGTTCCCCGCCACCATCGGCCAGTTTATCCAGGTTGACTGGGTGCAGAGGATGAGCGCTGCGCTCAGTTGGGGTAGTCTGCCGCATACCTTGCTTTTTATCGGTTTTATCGTGTTTTTCTGCTTTTTCTACACGGCGGTTACTTTTAACCCGGTTGACATCGCGGAAAACTTGAAGAAACATGGCGGCTTTGTTCCTGGGATCAGGCCTGGGAAGAAGACTTCCGACTTTATCGACAAGATTGTGGTGCGGATGACGGTAATCGGTGCTGCGTATATCAGCGTTATCTGTGTACTGCCGACCATCTTGATCAACAAGCTGCATGTGCCTTTTTACTTCGGCGGCACTGCCCTGCTGATTGTTGTTGGGGTGGCCATTGATACGATCGCCCAAATCGAGTCCCATACGGTTATGCGGAACTATGATGGTTTTATGAAGTCAGGTGGCTTCAAGGGGCGTTGAGAACGTTTTTAGTGGCATGAACATGGCAATTATTCTGAAGTCGCCTCGAGAAATAGAGCTATTGCACGAGGCTAACCAGATTGTTGCCAGGACCTTGGCCCTGCTTACCGAGAAGATTGCGGTGGGTTGCACAACCTTCGCGCTGGATGCGCTGGCGGAGAAATATTGTCGTGATTGTGGCGCTGAGCCTGCCTTCAAAGGATATCGCGGCTTTCCCGGCAGTCTGTGTGTGTCCATCAACGAACAGGTTGTGCACGGGATTCCATCCAAGAAGGTCATTGTCAGGGATGGCGACATCGTCAGCATAGATTTTGGCGTGAAATATAAAGGGTATTATGGGGATGCCGCGGTAAGCATTCCAGTGGGTACGGTTGCCGTAGAGTGGCGGTCCTTGCTTGAGGTGACGCGGGCCGCTCTGTATAAAGGGATTGCCCAGGCAGTTCCTGGGAACAGAATAAACGATATTTCCCAGGCCGTGCAGGAACATGTGGAAAAGCACGGTTTTTCAGTTGTCCGGCAGTTTGTCGGCCATGGTATTGGGAGCCAGCTCCATGAGGCGCCTGAAATACCAAATTATGTCCGGTCGGAACGCACACCCAAGCTCCTGCCGGGCATGGTTCTTGCCATAGAACCCATGGTAAATCTTGGCACCCATGCGGTTGATGTGTTGCGGGACGGTTGGACGGTGGTAACCAGGGACAGAAAAATATCGGCGCATTTTGAGCATTCAATTGCGGTAACGGACGGTGCGCCCATAATTCTGAGTGAGTTGCCCGCGTAGCTTTTTTTTGTCTTTATGAAAAAAGATAAGGCAAAAAAGAATAAATAAGGTAATATCCTCTGCTTTCTGTCTGCCCAAATATCGGCTGTTTGCATTAGGGCAAAGAGAAGTGCACTGTAGGAAACAAGGGGTTTATGACCAAAGAAGAAGCTATTCAGGTTGAAGGGACCATCGTTGAGCCTCTCCCCAATGCAATGTTTCGGGTTGAGCTCGATAATGGGCATAAGATATTAGCCCATATTTCCGGAAAGATGAGGATGCATTTTATTAAGATTCTCCCGGGAGATCGTGTCACTGTTGAATTATCTCCTTATGATCTCACACGGGGAAGAGTGACATTCAGGGCAAAGAAGAAGTAGGATATTTTTGCCGTATAACAAAAGGGTTGCGCAATGAAAGTAAGATCTTCTGTGAAAAAAATTTGTAGTGACTGCCGGGTGTTTAAACGGAAAGGCGTCTTACGTGTTTCATGTAAGATAAAAAAGCACAAACAGCGGCAGGGATGATTTTTCAATTTATTTTGACTAGCAAGGGAGGCATGCCTTGGCACGTTTAGCTGGTGTTGATTTACCAAGAAATAAGCACATGGTTATTGCTTTAACCTACATCCACGGAATCGGCAGAACTTCTGCCCGTAAAATTCTGGATTCGGTTGGTTTGCCGCACACAACGAACAGCGATGATTTGTCTGAAAGTGATGTTACCAACATCAGAAAAATCATGGATGATGAGTTTGTTGTCGAGGGCGATCGCCGGCGGGAAGTAGCCATGGACGTTAAACGGTTGACCGATGCGGGATGTTACCGCGGAATCCGTCACCGGAAGGGGCTGCCTTGTCGGGGACAGCGCACCAAGACCAATGCCAGGACCAGGAAAGGTCCGCGGCGTTCAGCGATTAAAAGCAAAAAGTAGACATTAAATAATCATTCTGGATTGTTTATAGGAGTTATAATGGCTAGTCCGAAAGCGAGTCGTCCGAAACGCAAGGAAAAGAAGAATGTACCCGAGGGAATATGTTTTATTCACTCCACCTTCAACAACACCCTTGTTACTTTTGCGGACAGGCAGGGGAATGTGATTTCCTGGTCGAGTGCCGGTTGTTTGGGCTTTAAGGGGTCGCGGAAAAGCACCCCCTTTGCTGCGCAAAACACGGTTGATGCGGCAGCGAAAAAAGCGCAGGAACACGGCATGCGCAAAGTCGAGGTCAGGGTCAACGGACCTGGGCCTGGGCGGGAATCTGCTATCCGGGCTCTGCAGACGAATGGTTTTGATGTGAGCGTTATCCGTGATGTGACCCCTGTACCGCATAATGGCTGCAAGCCTCCCAAAAGAAGACGGGTGTAGTGGAGCAGGGCGGGTCGCAGAGCGTTTGCTAATTAAAGTATGATTGAGTGAGATTGAGTGGAGGTCCAAATTGGCCAGATATAGAGGCGCGGAATGCCGGCAGTGTCGGCGCGAAAAACTCAAGTTGTTTTTGAAGGGCGACAGATGCTATTCAGATAAGTGCGCCTTTGAGCGGCGCTCCTTTCCGCCGGGACAGCATGGTCAGGCCCGGGTGCGCAAGGTCTCTGACTATTCCATTCAGCTGCGGGAAAAACAAAAAGTCCGTCGCATGTATGGTATGTTGGAGGGGCAATTCCATAAATATTTTGAGATTGCCGAGCGGATCAAGGGTGTTACGGGTGAAAACCTGTTGATGCTCCTGGAAAGCAGGCTTGACAATGTCATTTATCGCCTTGGGTATGCAAACTCCCGGAATCAGGGACGGCAGCTGGTGCGGCACGATCATATTCAGGTAAACGGCAGAAAGGTGAACATCCCTTCCTTCCGGGTTTCCGTGAATGACGTTATTACCTTGAAGGAAAAGAGCCGCAAGGTTGCCGCCATCAATGAGAGCCTTGAGGCTGTTGTGCGCCGTGGTGTGCCAAGCTGGTTGGAGCTTGATAAAGAGAACTACAAGGGAACTGTAAAAGCCTTACCGATTCGGCAGGAAATCACCATGCCGATTCAGGAGCAGTTGATTGTAGAGCTTTACTCCAAATAATTAGCCAACCGTGGAGCAATAGGAAACTATGACACTTGAGTCTGATCCGTTTTACAGAAATTGGCATGAGCTTATCATTCCTGAAAGACTGGAAGTAGACCAGGACAGCCATACAAAAAGTTTCGGCAAATTCACCTGTCAGCCTTTGGAGCGCGGGTTTGCCACGACTATCGGGAATTCCCTGCGCAGGATTCTGTTGTCCTCCATTCAGGGTGCGGCTATTGTTTCGGTGAAAATTGATGGCGCGCTCCATGAGCTGTCAACTATTCCCGGGGTTAAGGAGGACGTGACCCAGATCATCCTTAATCTTAAGGAAGTGCGCCTGAAGCTCAATACTCCCGGCTCGCAGATCGTCAGGATTGAAAAGAACAAACTTGGCACTGTGACCGCCGGAGATATTACCTCCGGGGGGAAGGTGGAGGTGATGAATCCTGAGAAGGAGATTTGCACCATCACCGGCGAGGGTGTATTTAAGGCGGAGTTTGAGGTGAAGTGGGGCAAGGGCTACGTCACCGCTGAGAAAAACAAGGCGGAGGAGCAGGTGATCGGGGTAATTCCCATCGATGCTATTTTCACCCCCATTGTCAATGTGAAGTCCCTTGTCAGCCAGGCGCGTGTCGGTCAGCAGACCGATTATGACAAGCTGATTCTGGAAATCACCACCGACGGCAGCGTGCGGCCGGAAGATGCCTTGGCCTATGCCGCCAAAATAATGAAAGAACAGTTGCAGGTCTTTATCGCCTTTGATGAGGAATCTGTTGAGCCGGCCATTGATGATACCCGCGTTGATCGTGTGTCGCCGGTCAATGAGAATCTCTATCGCAGCGTGGAGGATCTGGAGCTTTCCGTCCGTTCCGCGAATTGCCTGCGGAATGCGGATATCCGTCACATCGGCGAGTTGGTGCAGAAATCCGAGGCTGAGATGCTGAAGACCAAAAACTTTGGCCGTAAATCTCTTAATGAGATCAAGCAGCTGCTGTCTGAGATGGAGCTTTCGCTGGGCATGAAATTGGAAGGCTGGGAGCCTCCGGTCGTGTCGGACAAGATCTCTGAAGAGCAGTCATAAATCCGGGAAGAGGGTAGTTATGAGACATAGAAAAGCAGGCAGAAGACTTGGCAGGACAACATCCAACCGTCAGGCCATGGTTCGCAATATGGTGACCTCTCTGATCGAGCATGAGAGAATTATCACCACCACCCCCAAGGCCAAGGAAGTCCGCAAGGTGGCGGACCAGATGATTACCTTGGCCAAGCGTGGCGATCTCCACGCCCGGCGTCAGGCTCTCTCCTTCATGCAGGACAAAAAGGTTGTCGCCAAGCTGTTTGATGTCCTCAAGGATGAGTACATGACCAGAAACGGCGGCTATACCAGGATTATCAGAACCGGCAATCGCCTTGGCGACGCGGCCGAGATGGCTATCCTTGAGCTGGTGAATTACAGCGAAGGGAAAGGGGAGAAAAAAGAGGATAATTAGTTTTTGATCCTGTCTTAAAAAGTCCAAGCTGGTTTGAACGTTCTGTTCAAGCCAGCTTTTTTTTTGCGGAAAACTTGCCGCAAGCAGCCCTTGTTTTAGAGTTGGTTGCGTAACGGCTCCTAAAAAAATATACCATCGCGGGGGTCTGTCGGTTAGTATTACTGCTTTTGCAGGGGTTGAGCAAAAGGACATCAGGCATGCTGCGGGTAAATGAAAATGAGGTTCCCTTTC
Source organism: Desulfurivibrionaceae bacterium (assembly GCA_036397515.1). Classification (GTDB taxonomy): domain Bacteria; phylum Desulfobacterota; class Desulfobulbia; order Desulfobulbales; family Desulfurivibrionaceae; genus Thiovibrio. Next base: position 15,665 of record DASWIU010000073.1, read on the forward strand.
AGGCCGGAATGACTGTGGCGGACCTGGTGCGGGCACAGGGTGGCGACGCTGACATCCTGCTCGTAAACGGCTATCCGGCCACCTTGCAAACCGCGTTGTCCGACGGAGACCAATGCTGGCTGTGGCAGCGGGGAAAGGCGCCTTCCGCGGCAGAGATGCGGCAGCTGCTCTATGCCCGGCACACTCCAGGCGTGCAGGCCCGCCTCCAGGGAAAGGTGGTTGGGATCATGGGGCTGGGAGGCCTCGGTTCCTTGGTGGCCATCGCCCTTGCCCGCATGGGCATCGGTTCCCTGCTCCTGGCCGACTACGATGTGGTGGAGCCCACCAACCTCAACCGGCAGCAGTATTTCGTGGACCAGATCGGTCAGAAGAAAACCGCGGCCCTGGGGGACATCCTGCAACGGGTGAATCCCCATGTTTGTGTGACCGCCATTGACCGGCGGTTGGTGGAAGGCGATATCGGCGTGCTTTTCAAGAATGTCCACGCCTTGGTGGAGTGTTTCGATGATCCGGCCATGAAGGCCGCGGGCCTGCGGGCCGCTATGCGCCAGCTTCCCGGGGTTTTTTATGTCTGTGCCTCAGGGCTTGCCGGCTATGGCGAGAACAATGTGATTCGAACCCGGCGGCTGTATCCGGGGATCTATCTTGTCGGCGATGAGCTCAGCGCTGCCGGGCCGGGACAGGGGCTCATGGCGGCCCGGGTCGGAATTGCCGCCCACCACCAGGCGAACCAAGTGGTTCGCCTCCTGTTGGGCGCGGAAAATGAGGCGGAGTAGATGAAGATTCTCTGTAACGGCGAAACGCTGGAGCTCGCCGCCGGGATCCGGGTGGCCGATTATCTCAGCCAGCTTGGCCTGGATGCCTCTTCGGTGGTGGTCGAATGTGACGGGAAGATTTTGACCCGGGAAGAATATGGGAGTCATGCCTTGCAGGATGGCTCGGTCCTTGAATTGATACGGTTTGTGGGGGGCGGTTGAGATGTTGACCATTGCGGGGAGAAAATTTCGCTCACGGCTCTTCGGCGGCACCGGGAAGTTCTCTTCTCCGGAGATCATGAAGGAGGCGCTTGCCGCCTCGGGTTGTGAAATGGTTACCGTGGCTCTGCGCCGCGTCGATCTCAACAACCCGGCCGATGATATCATGCGTGTGCTGGACCGTGAGCGCTACCTGTTTCTGCCCAACACCTCCGGGGCGCGGGATGCCGGCGAGGCGATCCGCCTTGCCCGGCTGGCCAGAGCCTCCGGCGGCGGAGAATGGCTCAAGCTTGAGGTGACCCCAGACCCGCGAACCCTGCTTCCCGATCCCATCGAGACCCTGAAGGCCACGGAAGAATTGGTCAAGGAAGGGTTCAAGGTGCTCCCCTACATCAACGCTGATCCGATTCTGGCCCTGCGCCTCCAGGACGCGGGCGCCGTCGCCGTCATGCCCCTCGGTTCGCCCATCGGCACCAACCAGGGGGTATTGACCCGATTCCAGATCGAGATCATCATTGCCCAGGCCCAGGTGCCGGTCATCGTTGACGCAGGGCTCGGTGCGCCGTCCCACGTGGCCGAGGCCATGGAGATGGGGGCCGATGCGGTGCTGGTCAACACGGCCATTGCCGTGGCCGGTGATCCGGTGCGGATGGCCCGGGCCTTTGCCATGGCGGTGGAAGCCGGACGGATTGCCTACGAAGCAGGCCTTGGCGCGGTGCGTAAGGATGCCGCCCCTTCCTCGCCCGAGGATGGGCTGGGATTTTTGCGCTAGCCCATGTTCACGATCCCCGAATTTCCCGCATTGCAGGATGCGATCAGCCGTGCCACCGAGGCAGAGGTGGTGCGAGCCCTGCACGCCGATCGGCCTGGGCTGGCAGGGTTGGCCGCCCTGCTTTCCCCTGCGGCGGAGCCCCATCTTGCCGCCATGGCCAAGCACTCCGCCGCCATCACCAGTCAGCGTTTCGGCCGGACCATGCAGATGTATGCGCCGGTCTATGTTTCCAGTTTCTGCGCCAACCGTTGCGCCTATTGCGGTTTTTCGGCGGACAACATCATTGACCGGAGGGTTCTGACCTTTGCCGAGGCGGAAAGCGAGGCCATGATCCTGCACCAGCGGGGTTTCAGCCATCTGCTCCTCGTTTCCGGCGAGGCGCCGGCCAAGGTCGGGGTGGACTATCTCGAAGAGCTGGCCCTGCGGCTGCGCGGTCGGTTTGCCGCCTTGTCCATTGAGGTGCAGCCGTTGGCCACCGAGGAGTATGCGAGACTTTTTCGCGCCGGCATTACCGCCGTGGCCGTGTATCAGGAAACCTATGACCGGGGGGTGTACAAGCAGGTGCATCTGGCCGGGCGCAAGGCGGATTTTGACTATCGGTTGGAAACCCCGGCCAGGGCCGCGGCCGCCGGGATGCGGGAGGTCGGGATCGGCGCTCTGTTGGGTCTTGCGGATTGGCGGGCTGAAGGACTTGCCTTGGGCCTCCATCTGGCCTGGCTGCGGAAACATTACTGGCGGACCGGGCTTACCGTTTCCTTTCCGCGCATGCGTCCGGCGCAGGGGGAGTTCAAGCCGTTGAATCCGGTGAGCGAGAGAAATCTCAGCCAGATGATCTTTGCCCTGCGGATTTTCGACCCGGATGTCGGTCTCTACCTCTCGACCAGGGAAGAGGCCCGGTACCGCGACGGCATGATCGGCCTGGGGCCGACCCGCTATTCGGCGGGCTCCTGCACCGCGCCCGGCGGATACGGCTTGGCAGACGCCGGGGGAGAGCAGTTCGAGGTCGGCGACAGCCGGAGCCTTGCCGAGGTGAGTGCCGCCATCCAGCAAAAGGGCTTCGATCCGGTCCTTAAGGATTGGGATGCTGTTTTTCAAATAAAGGGAGACAGGCAGCAGGCTGCCTGAACGATAATAATCGTTCACCAGGGGCGCAAAATTTCCGGCTGCCCCAGAATTGTAACCGTACAGCAGTGCCGTAGATGCGCGAAAGAGGCTGGTCCGCTATACATATGGTATGCGGACCAGGCCGATGACAAAGCAGATGCGGTGCTGCTGTACGGTTACGAACGATACGCGCAACCATAAGGAAGGAGGGGTGAACCCAATGACAGACCTGAAAAAGATGTACACCACCATTCTTGGGGACCATTTTCCCATGGAGATGAAAATTACCTTTGGCGACCAGGAGCTGGTCTACCGGAAGAAGACCTGGAAGATCGTGGCCGAGGACGGCAGCGTTGATGAGCGCGGCGTCCGCTACGGCGAGAACCCGGATCAGGAGGCGGCCCTCTACGAGCTGACCAACGGCAATCTGATGCTGGGCGACTGCCGGTTCATCGAGCCGGGCAAGGGGCTGGTGAGCGGGATCAAGGTGGAGGACATGCTCCAGGTGGGCAAGCATCCCGGCAAGATCAACCTCACCGACATCGATAACGGCTTAAACATCATCAAGTATCTCATGGACCGTCCGGCCGCGGTGATCCTCAAGCACAACAACCCCTGCGGCGCAGCCTGTGGGGAAACCCTGGCCCGTGCCTACGACCGGGCCAACCGGGCCGACCGCATCGCCGCCTTCGGCGGAGCCGTGATTCTCAACCGGCCCTGCGACAAGGAAACCGCCGAACTCTTGAGCAAGAACTATCTGGAAGTGGTCTGCGCCCCGGAGTTCGAGGCGGGAAGCCTGGAGATCCTCGCGGCCCGAAAAAATCTGCGGGTGGTGCGGATCAGCCGCATCGACCGGCTCGCCGACTATGAGAAATACCGCTATGTCGATTTCAAGAGCCTGATCGACGGGGGGCTCATCGTCCAGCAGTCGGCTGTGAACTCCATCCGCTCCCTTGCGGACCTCAAGCCCGCCGTCAGTATCTCAAAGGGGCAGGAATACAAGGTGGAGCGGGAACCCACCCAGCGGGAGATCGACGACATGCTCTTTGGTTGGGCCGTGGAGCACGGGGTGACCTCCAACTCGGTCATCTATGTGAAGGACGGTTGCACGGTGGGGATCGGCACCGGCGAGCAGGACCGGGTCGGGGTGGCGGACATCGCGGTGTACAAGGCTTATACCAAGTATGCCGACATGCTCTGTTTCGACACCTTCGGTCTTCCCTATGCGGACATGGTGCTGGAGATCGAGCAGGGCAAGCGGAACAAGGGAGATCAGGAGCGGATCGACGGACAGACCAAGGCGGACAAGGCCGGGCTGCCCGGTTCGGTGATGATCTCCGATGCCTTTTTCCCGTACCGCGACGGCGCCGATGTCGGCATCCGGCAGGGGGTTTCCGCCATTCTTCAGGCGGGCGGCTCCATGCGCGATTTCGAGACCATCCAGGCCTGCAACGAGGCCAAGCCGCAGGTGGCCATGAAGTTCACGGGCCAGCGTTCTTTTAAGCATTAAAAACCCGTAAGATATGTGAAAAAAAAGCCCGACCTTTTCAGGTCGGGCTTTTTTTTCAGTAATCCGTCTCAGCTCGCATGGTTGCGCTTCTCGTCAACGATCCGGCCATCGCTGAAGGTAAAGATCCGGTCAAAGCCTTCCACCATCCGCTGGTCGTGGGTGACCACCAGGATGGCGGAGTTGTTCTCCACCGCCAGCTTTTTGAGCAGGGTCATGACGTGCTTGCCGTTCTCCGTGTCCAGGGCGGCGGTGGGCTCGTCGGCCAGGATTACCCGGGGCCGGTTGGCCAGAGCGCGGGCAATGGCGGTGCGCTGGGACTCGCCGCCGGAAAGCAGGGCCGGATAGTGGTTCAGGCGGTGGCCAAGGCCGAGGCTTTCGAGCAAGGCAATGCTTTGCCGTCGCGCCTCCTTGCTGCCCACCCCGTTGTTCTCAAGGGCAATCATCACGTTTTCCACGGCGGTGAGGAAGGGGATCAGGTTGTGGGCCTGGAAGATGAAGCCCAGCTTTTCCCGCCGGATCCGCTTGAGGTCGAGCCCCGGCGGCCAGCCGTCCTCGGCGATCAACTCTCCGTCCAGCACCACTTTCCCGCGGGTCGGTTCGGTGACCAGGCCGATGGTGGTCAAGAGCGTGGTCTTGCCGGAGCCGGAGGGGCCGAGGATGGCCACCAGTTCTCCGGGCGCCACGGCGAAGGTGGCGTCGGCCAGGGCCACGACCTCGGTGCCGCCGCTGCCGTAAATTTTGGTCAATCCTTCAATCTGCACGGCGTACATCGTCATCCTCCCAGGGCTTCCGCCGGTTCGACCCGCATGGCCTTGCGGATGCCCACCAGGCTTGCGCCGATACAGATCAGGATCACGATCCCGAACAGGAACTGGAGGTCGATGGCCACTAGATCCACCCTCCGGGGAAACTTGTCGTGGGTGAGCCCGATCAGGGCGAAGCCGATGGCGTAGGCGATCAGCCCCATGAGGAGCGACTGCTGGAGGATCAGCCCGACGATCACCCGGTTTCTGGTGCCGATCAGCTTGAGGGTGGCGATCACCCGCAGCTTGTCCAGGGTCATGGTGTAGATGATCAGCGAAATAATAACCGCGGAGATGACGAGCAGGATGGCCCTAAACAGGCCGAGCTGCATTTTGGCTTTCTTGATCATGCCTTCGGTGAGGATGCGTTCCTGATCCTTGACGGTCAGTGGCCGGAAGTGGTTCCAGCGGCTGATCCGTTCCTGGACCTGGGTAAGATCCGCCCCCGGCGTGAGTCGTGCCACCACGGTGTTGGCGATATGGGTTGAGCCGACGATGCCCGCGATCTGCGGGGTGAGTTGGCTGGCCTGGTTGGGGGAAAGAAAAGGCAGGCGGGCAAGCTGGCCTGCGAGTTTTTCGCGGCTGTTGCGGATGGCGTTGTTGTCATCCTTGAACTGGATTTTCTGGGCATCGGCCAGGGTCACGTAAGCCACCGGGTCGCCGGCCGAGGAAACCATCTTGGCGGTATGGCCGACCACGGTGTAGTCGTCCCCTGCCAGCCGCAACTGTTCGCCCAGCGCGAGCTTCATGGCGCGGTCCACCACGATCTCGTAATGGTTCCGGCCGATAGGCCGCCCGGCCACGATGGCGGGCGGTCCGCCCATGCCTCCCAGCTCATAGCCGATCAGGAAAAAGCGGAAGGGCTTGCCGTCGCGTTCGCGCTGGATGTTCTGGAAAGAGAGGGCCGAGGCCTGCGCCACTCCGGGCACCGCCCGGATCCGGTATTTGATCTCCTCGGGAATGCGGGAGGTGGCGGCAAAGGGGCCGCTGGTGTCCTGCTGCACCACCCAAAGATCCGCCGCCGTGGCGGTCAGAATCCCGGTGGCATCGGCGAACAGGCCCCGGTAGATGCCGCCCATGCTCATCACCACCCCAAGGAGCAGGCCGAGGCCGAGGCAGGTTTGGATGAAGCGGCTCCGGTGGTGGCGGATGTCGCGGAGGGCCAGATTCATTTGCGCACCCGGACCTTCTGGCCTTCGCTGAATTTCTGCATTTTTTCCGGAGCGGCAAGAACGATGGCCTCGTTTTCGGTAAGGCCGCTGGTGATTTCGATCATGCCCTGGGTGTTTTCAAGGCCGGTAACGACCTCCTGAAAGCGCAGGCGGTTGTTCGCCACCACCCAGACCCCGCGCTGTTTTCCCCGGGTCATCAGTGCGGCTTTGGGAAGGGACGGCGCTCCCTGTCTGGCACCTGTCGTGATCAGCACCTCTGCCTGTTCTCCGAGGCGAAAGTTGTTCCGCGCCGGCGTAAAGGCCACGTCCACCTCAAGCTCCTCGGTGACCCGGTCGCTTTCCCAGGCAAGGCGGGCCACCCGGCCGGGAAATTTTTCCCCCGGCGCCGACCGGAGGGTGATGGTTGCCGGCTGCCCGGGCACAACCCCTTTGAGCTGCGATTCGTCCACATTGGCCTTGACCCAGACGGTTTCCGGGTTGGCCAGCAGGAAGATAGGCAACCCCGCAGTCACTGTGGCGCCCAGCTCCAAATCGCGCCGGATGATAACGCCGTCCTCCGGCGCCACAATGGTGGCATCATCCAGTCGAGAGCGGCTCGCGACCACCGCCTCCTTGGCCAACAGATAGGCGGTTTGATACTGTTCCGCCTCCTGGGCCGAAACCAGGTCCTTGGCAGCCAGGGCCTTGAACCGGGCCGCATTCTTTGTCGCCAGCGCCAAGCTGGCCTCGGCCTGCCGATTCTGGGCCTGCAATTCGCTCAAGTCCAGTTTCGCCAGAACCTGCCCCCGCTTAACCACATCCCCCTGATCCGCGCCGACCTCGGCGATCCGGCCGGTGATCTTGCTGGCGATATTGACCACGACCTTGGCTTCCACCGTGCCGTTGCCATAGACCTGCGCTACCAGATCCCGTTTTTCCACATGGACAACCTCTACCTTTGACGAGCCAAAGACAACGAGCCGCAGGAAAAGGGCGGCGGCTATGACCACACCAAGCAGGATGAAGCGGGTTTTCTTTTGTTTCAGCATTGCCAGAGGTTGCATCGGTGTTCTCCTATCCTGCTCTATTCTTTGCCCAGGGCGCGGTCCAGTCTGGCCAGGGCGATTTTTTCATCGTATCCCGCTTGAATCTGGGCGGTTTCCGCGTTTATGGCCTGGGCCTGGGCGTCAATGGCCTCGATCATTGTTCCCAGCCCCTCCCGGTAACGCTCCATGGCCAACCGCTGGCTTTCCTGGGCCGCCTTCGTCTCTTTGCTGCTTGCCGCAAGCCGGGCCTGGGCCTCGGTGATCCCCAACCAGGCGGATTCCACCTCTTTGCCGACCTGCAGCCGTAGATTTCGGTGCTGGGCCTCCACCCCATGGATTGCGGCATCGGCCTCACGCACCTGTTCCTGGGTGGCGAAGCCGGAAAAGACCGGCAGGGTGAGATTGACTCCCAGCGCCCAGATCTGCTCGTCCGGGAGCAGGCTCTGCGCGGCTTCGCCATAGCTGGCCGTGCCGGAAAGGGTGGGAAGGTAGCCGCTGCGCGCCGAACGCAACGAGCCTGAGGCTGCGTCTTTAAGGGAGGAGAGCCGCTTGAGTTCGCTTCTGTTGCGCAGGGCTTCTTCCCGCAGGCTTGCCAGATTTTCCGGCGTGTAAGCCGCGTTTGTTTCCGGCTCGGCCAGGGGGCGGTCCGCAAGAGAATCAAGGCCCATGGCGTTGGCCAGCTCCAGCCGAGCCAGATCCCGGTTGTTCTCGGCCCGGATCAGCAGGCTTTTGCCAGCAAACAGCGCGGCTTCGGTCCGAGCCACTTCCACCTTGGAGCGGATGCCGTGCCGGAAAAATTCCCCGGCCTGGCGGGCTAACCCTTCCCGGGCAACCACGGTTTTTTGGCTGGCCTCCACCTGCCTTTCCGCGGCCAGGGCGAGATGCCAGGCAGCCTTGACCCGGAAGGCCACATCCTGACGGCTGACCGATACTCCTGCCGCAGCCGCGGCCTTGGCTCCGCGCGCCGCGTCGGTGGCTCCGGCGGTGCGGCCAAAATCATAGAGATTCTGCCGGACCACCACGGAGGTGGTGGCAACCTCGGTTTCCTTGATGCCGCCAAGGGCGGTGAGGAAGGTGTCGCCCTTGTTCCAGTCGGCGGCGAGATTGATCTGGGGCCAGTAGTTGGCCTTGGCCTGACCGAGCCTGGCCTCGGTGGCCGAGAGGTTTGCCGCCGCTTCTGCAATCTGGGGATGATTTTTGTCGGCGGTGGCCAGGGCCTCCGCAAGGGTAAGCGGTTCTGCTGCCCTGGCCTGGCCGGTGAGCAGAAGGGCGAGCATTACAAAAAGGAATGGTTTTTTCATACGGCCCCCATGGGGTTGGCTTCTGCCGACACTGGAGAAGAGGATATTTGCGTAAGGCGCAGGAAATTGTCCCACAGCCGCTTCGCTTCGGCATCCAGGTTGAAAGCGCCGCGGGTTATGGACCAGCGCAGGGCCGTGAACTGGATCATGCCAAGCAGGGTGATCGCCGTTTCCCTCGGAGAAAGTGAGCGGAACTCTCCGTTCTTGATTCCTGCCGCAATCACCTTGCTCAGGGTTTCGATATACCCTGCCATCTTGTCGGCTATGGTTTTGGCCAGATGGGGCTCTCCGAGGTGGATCTCTTCGGAAAACATGAATCGGGGCAGTCCCGGGTTTGCGGCAATCAGGGCGGCATGGGCAAGAAAAATGATCTTGAGTTTTTCCACAGCCGTTCCTTCCCCCGCCGCAATGCCTGCGGCCTTGCCCATCACCGCCTCGCCGATGAAATCGCCTAGCGCTCCGAGAATCTCCTGCTTGCCCGTGAAATGGCGGTAGATATTGGCATCGCTCATTCCGGCCCGGCCCGCGATCTCGGTGATGGTGAGGCCGTGCACGCCCTTTTCGCCGATAACCTGCAGGGCGGCCTGGACAATCTCTTCCCGGCGAATGTGGGTGCTTTTTTTCGGCGGCACAACTGCTCCTTTATGTGAATGCTTATTCACATTACAAAAGGCCGAAATCCCTGTCAAGTGGTTTTCCAAGGCGCGGCAGGACAGGAAGTCGGCTGCCCGTTTGATCTCCGGCGGCTTGATCAGGCTTGACGAGTGATTATCTTAAAGGCTAGGTTGAAGGAACCATGTCCTTGAAAAAAATGTGGAGCCAGGCAGATGGAACAGAATAAAAGCGTTTTACCCGGCGACCAGCAAAGCTGTTGAGGCCCGAAGATTCCTCCTCGGGCAGGAGTGGCCATAGCGGAGCAGCCCTTTGTCGCCGGAGTGCTTGAGACTCCGGCGGGTCCGGTGCCGCGGGTCGCCATCGTGCTTGCCCGGCGGGATCGCTGGGGCACGCTTCTGGTTCGCCTGGGCTTTAAGCGGATGCAGTATACCGTCGAGCCTGGCCTGTACGGAGTTGGCGCCCCCACCGCGGATTCGCCCGTTCTGGTCACGGCCAATTACAAGTTGAGTTTCGACCATCTGCGCGCTGCCCTGGCCGGGCTGGATGCCTGGGTTCTGGTTCTTGACACCAACGGGATCAATGTCTGGTGCGCCGCAGGCAAGGGAACCTTCGGCACTGCCGCGCTCTGTGCCCAGGTGGGTGCCAGCCGACTTGCCCAGCTGGTCCGGCATCGCAGGCTGGTCGTTCCCCAACTCGGCGCGCCGGGCATCGCGGCGCATACGGTGCAGCAAGAGAGCGGCTTTCGCGTGGTGTACGGGCCGGTCATGGCCCGGGATCTTCCGGAGTTTCTGGCGCGCGGGATGCAAGCCACCCCGGCAATGCGGCGCAAGACCTTTTCCCTGCCGGAACGGGCGGTGTTGGTTCCGGTGGAACTTGCTATTGTCTGCAAATGGGCGTTGCCCCTGTCCGTCGTGTTGTTCGGGGTGAGCGGGATGTTTGGTCCGGCGTCATTTTGGGCCAATGTGCGGGAACATGGCGCTTGGCCGGTGGCCGGGTTATGGAGCGGAATCGTGGCCGGAGCGGTGTTGACCCCCTTGCTGTTGCCGTTGCTGCCAGGCCGCGCCTTTTCCCTGAAAGGGGCAGCGGCAGGCCTCATGGCCGCGCTGGTATTCCTCGCGGTCTTTATCTCCCGGCCGGGGACCTCGGGCATCGGCCTTGCCGGTTTGGCCTGGCTGCTGCTCATCCCGGCCATTGCCTCCTTTCTCGGCATGGAGTTTACCGGGGCCTCGACCTACACCTCGCTTTCCGGGGTGAAGAAGGAGATGCGGATTGCCGTGCCCCTGCAAATTGCGGCGGGAATCTGCGGGCTGTTCCTGCTGGTCTGGGCAAGGAGGCTGTAATGAGGGGAACAGGAAGAATTTTGTATCTCAAGGGGGTTGCCACCCTGCGGCTTGAGCAGGAGGCCTGTATCGGCTGCGGCATGTGTCTGACCGTCTGCCCGCGGGAGGTCTTTGCCCTGGAGCACGGCAAGGCGCGGATCAGCGAGCAGGACGCCTGCATGGAGTGCGGGGCCTGCATGATGAATTGCCCGGTCGGGGCGATTTGGGTGCAAAGCGGAGTGGGCTGCGCCCAGGCGGTATTCAATACCATGCTGGGCCGCGGCAGTGAAGCCTGCTGCTCGGTGGCGGGAAAACCGGGGGGCGGCTCTTGTTGCT
>DASWIU010000074.1:0-14692 GCA_036397515.1 Desulfurivibrionaceae bacterium
GTTGCGCAGCGGTTTGGTGCGCCTGGCTGCCGAGATGCGGGGTGTTTCGGTTTCCGCGGCGTCCGCCGCTCTTTTTGTTGACCTGGGAAGGGGGAACCATGCTATAATACCGGCATTTCCCCTTGGATAACTCAACGGAGTCGCACAGCATATGGATATCGCTACCCTTATCGGCCTGTTTATGGGCTTCGGAGCCGTGATCGGCGGCCAGCTTCTTGAAGGCGGCCACATCGACGCCCTTCTCCAGCCCACCGCGGCCCTTATCGTTTTGGGGGGAACATTCGGCGCGACCTTTGTCTCCTTTCCCCTTCCGGATCTGCTGCGGGCCTTCGGCAGCGCGGCCACGGCCTTTTTCCCCCAGGAGGAAGACCCGGAGGATCTGATCGGCAAACTGGTCGGTTTTGCCAGCACCGCCAGGAAAAACGGCTTGATAACCCTGGAGCAGGACGCACAGCGGGTCAAGGATCGCTTTCTGGGCCAGGGGCTGGAAATGGTGGTGGACGGCATGGACCCCGATGAGGTCATGGCGGTTCTGCAGATCGAACTCACCAATTTCGAGGAGCGCCACAAGGTCAGCGCCGAGGTCTTTGAGGCGGCCGGCGGCTTTGCCCCCACCATCGGCATCATCGGCGCGGTTCTGGGCTTGATCCATGTCATGAACAACCTCTCCGACACCTCCAAGCTCGGGGCGGGAATCGCCGTGGCCTTCGTGGCCACGATCTACGGCCTGATGACCGCCAATATCGTCTGCATCCCCATCAGCACCAAACTCAAGAAACGACTGAAGGAGCAGATTCTCCAGCGGGAAATCGTGATCGAGGGGTTGCTGGCCATCCAGAAAGGCGAGAACCCCCGCATGATCGAAAAACGGTTGCGGGGCTTCACCCTGACCAGCGGGGTGCTGATCTACAGCCGAGGTGCGGGCGGTTCCTAAGCACTGCTGAACGGCTACTATTGCTGTGGCTACCGAAAATTAGTGCCCTTGGGGAACGATTATCATGACCAGACCGAAAAGGAAAAAAGCCCACGAGAAGGAGCCGAATCTGGAGCGGTGGCTCGTGTCCTATGCGGACTTCATCACCCTGCTTTTTGCCGTTTTTGTAATGCTCTATGCCATGTCCATCGTGGACCAGAAAAAAATGGAGGAGGTGCAGGCCTCCATCCAATCCTCCTTTTCCCACGACCAGACTTCCTCCCCGGCGCTCAAGGTTATCGGCTCCAAGGATTTTGGCCTGATCCCCGAAGTGCTCGACCAGCCGGTGCCGCCCGAGCCCCAGGATGAGGTTGCCGCCGCCGCCGAGGCCCAGGAGTTCTCCCAGATCAAGGAAGAGGTCCAGGCCAATCTTCAGGAGTACGGCGCCAAAAACGAGGTGCAGTTGACCATCAACGAGCGCGGCCTGGTGATCAGCCTCAAAGAGGCGGGATTCTTCCCCTCCGGTACCGACAAGGTTCAGCCGGAGTCCCTGCCCCTGCTGGACAAGATCGCTTCCTCCATCTCCCGCTATGCCAATACCATCCGCATCGAAGGCCATACCGATAATGTGCCGGTCAACTCCCCGGCCTTTCCCTCGAACTGGGAACTGTCCACGGCCCGGGCCAACAGCCTTGTCCACTATCTCATTGAGAAGCACGGCTTCAAGGGCGCCAAGCTGTCCGTGACCGGGTATGCGGAATACCGGCCCATCGCGGACAACGCCACAGAGGAAGGGAGGAAGCTCAATCGGCGGGTCGATATTGTCATGCTCTCCCGGAAGGGGGCCCAGGGCGAGGCGCTGAAATTCGGCGGGGAATAGCGGATGGGCGCGCAGTCCGGAGAGGGATCCGGAGACGGGCATGACGCCCACTCGGGGCGGGTGTCGGTTGGCGTGACTCCGGAGGCGGACCTGGCCCATCTTTGGTCCCTGGTGCTGGATGCCGCGGATATCGAGCATCGCCTGCGCCATGGCGAAACGGGCTGGCAGCTTCTGGTTGCAGAGCAAGATGCCTCCCGCGCCGCGGAAGAGCTGCTTCTTTTCACCGAAGAAAACCGCAACTGGCCGCCGGAACGGGCGGCACGCTCCGGCCGGGAGGCCATTGTCGAACACGCGCCGCCCGTGCTGCCGGTTATGGGCGGGCTGGTTGTTTTTCATGCCGTTACCGGCGGCTGGGAGAGCCACAGCCACTGGTTTGCCGACGGCGCCCTCGACCGGGCCCAGGTGATGAACGACGGGCAGTGGTGGCGGCTGATCACCGCCCTGACCCTGCATGCCGACAGCGTGCACCTGCTGGGCAATGTCTTCTTCGGCGGCCTGCTGGTCTATTCCCTCTGCCGGCATCTCGGCAGCGGTATTGCCTGGTTCTCGGTGCTGCTCACCGGGGTTCTTGCCAATGGGATCAATGTCTTTTTTCATACTGATCCCTATCAGTCCGTCGGCTTCTCCACCGCGGTCTTCGGCATGGTCGGCATGCTGAGCGGCATGCGTCTACGCCGCATCGGCGGCTGGCAGGAGATGGTGCTTGCCCTGGGCAGCGCGGCAAGCCTGCTGGCGCTCATGGGTTCCTCCGGCGAGAGAACCGACCTGGGCGCCCATTTCTGGGGGGTCGCCGTCGGCCTGCTGGTCGGGATGATCCTTGCCGCCCTCGGCCTGGCCGGGAAACGGATTCTCGCCCCCCTTGGGCAATGGCTGCTTTTTGCCGCCAGCCTGGCGCTGGTGTTCGGCTGCTGGCTCTATGCCCTGCACGCTCGGGGAAACCTCCCGCTCTCCGGTTGATCCCGACGCCGCCAGCCTGAAAGAAGATGCCTGACAGTTCTCCCTGACCTTACCCGGCAAAGGAGATCCCCATGGAACCCATTTGGCTGAAGCATTACCCCCGGGGTGTCCCGGCGGAAGTCGATCTCCGCCGCTTCGCTTCGCTCAAGGAGCTGCTGGAACAGTGCTGCGCAAGGTTTCGCCGGCGTCCCGCCTTTACCAACCTGGGCGTCAGCGTAAGCTATGACCGGCTCGACCGCCTCTCCCGTGATTTCGGCGCCTATCTCCAGCAGCACCTCGGGTTGCGGAAGGGCGAGCGGGTGGCCCTCATGCTGCCCAACCTGCTGCAATATCCGGTGGCCCTGTTCGGCGTGCTGCGCGCCGGCCTGGTGGTGGTCAACGTCAATCCGCTCTATACCCCGCGCGAACTGCAACATCAGCTGGCCGATTCCGGCGCCGCCGCCATCGTGGTGTTGGAAAACTTCGCCCACACCCTCGAACAGGTCGTGGCGGCCACCGCGGTGCGGCACATCGTCACCACCCGGGTGGGCGATCTGTTCCCGCCGGGCAAGGGCTGGCTGGTCAATTTCGTGGTCAAGCGGCTCAAGCGGCTGGTGCCGCCCTGGCATCTGCCGGGAGCGGTGGGGTTTAACGCCGCGCTCCGACTCGGGGAAAGCTTGCCTCTGCGCGATGTGCCCCTGACGCCCGACGACATCGCCTTTCTGCAATACACCGGCGGCACGACCGGCGTGGCCAAGGGCGCGATCCTGAGCCACGGCAATTTGCTGGCCAATGTCGAGCAGACCTCGGCCTGGATCGGCTCCACCCTGAAGGAAGGCGAGGAGGTGATTGTCACGCCCCTGCCGCTCTACCACATCTTCGCGCTCACCGCCAACCTGCTCACCTTCGTCAAGTGGGGCGCCAACAACCTCCTCATCACCAATCCCCGCGACATTCCCGGCTTCATCAAAGAATTGCGCCGGACCCGTTTCACCGTGATCACCGGGGTCAACACCCTGTTCAACATGCTGCTCAATGCCCCGGATTTTCCCAAGGTGAAAGAGGCCAACGCCGGGGCGCTCAAGATCGCGGTGGCCGGCGGCATGTCGGTGCAACGGGCGGTGGCGGAGCGCTGGCAGCAGGCCATGGGCGTGCCGCTCATCGAGGGCTACGGCCTGACCGAGGCCTCCCCCATCGTCTGTGTCAATCCCCTGGACCTCAAGGTCTTCAGCGGGGCGATCGGCCTGCCCCTGCCCTCCACCCAGGTGGCGATCCGCGACGAGACGGGGCGGGAGCTGCCTGTGGGCGAGGAGGGTGAGCTCTGGGTCAAGGGGCCGCAGGTGATGCACGGGTACTGGAACATGCCCGAGGAAACCGGCCGCGTTCTTTCCGGCGACGGTTGGCTCGCCACCGGGGATATCTGCCGGATGGACGACTCCGGCGCGCTGCGCTTTATCGACCGCCGCAAGGATGTGATCGTGGTCTCCGGGTTCAAGGTCTGGCCCAACGAGATCGAGGAGGTGGTGATGCTGCTCCCCGGCGTCAAGGAGGTGGGCGCGGTGGGGGTAGCGGATGCAAAAAGCGGGGAAGGGGTCAAGGTCTATCTGGTGCGAAAGGACCCGGCCCTTTCCGCCGAGGCGGTGATCGCCCATTGCCGCGCCAACCTGGCCGCGTACAAGGTGCCCAAGCAGGTGGAGTTCCGCGACCGGCTGCCCAAATCCCCCATCGGCAAGATCCTGCGCCGGAAATTGCAGGAGGAGCAGCGCGGGGAGGGGAGATGAGGATCCGGGACAACTTCAGGCCAAGCGCCAAGGTCTTCTGCCTCTCCCTGCTCCTGGCGACCTTGACCGGCTTGACTTGGGCGCTGCCGCCCATTCCCCAGCCGCCGGAATACCACCACTTTGCCGACCAGCGCAGCTGCCTTGGCCTGCCCAATTGCCTGGATACCGCCTCCAATGCCCTCTTCGTCCTGGCGGGGCTGGCGGGGCTGACCGGCCTGCACTTTCTCCTCGGTTCTTCGGCGCGGCGCGCCTTTATCGAGCCGCGCGAGGCCCTGCCCTACGCACTCTTCTTTTTCGCCGCCATTCTGGTCGGCCTCGGCTCGGGCTGGTATCATTTGGCCCCGGACAACGGGCGGCTGGTCTGGGACCGGGCGGCGATTGCCTTGGCGTTCATGGCCTGGCTGACCGCCGTCCTCTGCGAGCGGGTGGGGCCCAGGGCCGGGCTGCGTTTGCTGCCGCTGCTCGTTGCCGCCGGCTTGGGCAGCGTCGCCTATTGGCACCTAAGCGAAGCGCGCGGCGCAGGTGATCTGCGGCTGTACGGCCTGGTGCAGATCACTCCGATGCTCCTGATTCCCCTGCTGCTGCGGCTCTATCCGCCGCGCTACAGCGGCGATCGTGATCTTGCAATCATCATCGGTTTGTATCTCCTGGCCTTGCTCTGCGACTTCGGCGACCGCCGGATCTTCACCCTGACCGGCGCCCTGGTCAGCGGGCATACGGCCAAGCATCTGATTGCCGGGCTGGCTGGGTATTGGGTCGTGCGCCGCTTGCAGCGCCGGCGGATCCTGTGAGGCGACCATGGTATCCTCCCGGAAAATGCTGCCTGCCGATGTCCGCCCGCGTGAGCTGTGGGGTTGGGCGATGTACGACTTTGCCAATTCCGGCTACACCACCGTAGTCCTCACCGCGGTGTTCAACGCCTATTTTGTCGCGGTGGTTGCCGGCAACAGGCCGTGGGCCACCTTCGCCTGGACGGCAACGCTCTCTTTTTCCTATCTGTTGATCGTGCTCAGCGCCCCGCTTATCGGCGCCCAGGCCGATCTGCATGGAGCCAAGAAGAAATTGCTCGCCGGGACCACGGCGGGCTGTGTGTTCTTTACGGCGCTGCTCTATTTCGCCCAGCCGGAAACCTTGTGGTTCGCCGTGGTTTGCCTGATTGCCTCCAATTTCTTTTTCGGCAGCGGTGAAAATCTCATCGCGGCCTTTTTGCCGGAAATCTCCCGGGTGCGCGCCAGGGGCAGGGTCTCCGGTTGGGGCTGGAGCCTGGGCTACCTCGGCGGCCTGGTCACCCTTGGGCTGTGCCTGCTCTATGTCGCCTGGGCCGAGGCGCATGGCCATGACGCCACCCAATTCGTGCCGGTGACCATGCTGATCACCGCCGGAGTTTTTGCCCTGGCCAGTCTGCCCACCTTCCTGCTGTTGCGCGAGCGCGCCGCACCCCGCGCCCTGAAAGAGGCGCGGCTGCGGGCGGCGTGGTTGGAGGTGTGGCAGACCCTGCGCCATCTCCGGCAATTTTCCGACCTGCGCCGTTTTTTGCTTTGCAGCCTCTTTTATCAGGCGGGGATCATGACGGTGATCACCCTGACCGCCGTCTATGCCGAGCAGGCGCTGGGCTTCACCACCCAACGGATTCTGCTGCTGGTGCTGGTGGTCAATGTCACCGCGGCGGCCGGGGCCTTCTTGTGCGGCCATCTGCAGGATCGCCTCGGCCATGTCCGCGCCATCGCTCTGACCCTGGCGGGATGGATTTTGGCCATCCTGCTCGCCTGGGTGGCGCATGGGCCGGGGCTTTTCTGGTCCGCGGCCAATATCGCCGGCTTGTGCCTGGGCGCTTCGCAGTCCGCCGGACGGGCGCTGGTGAGCGTTTTGGCGCCGCCCTCCCGCCTGGCGGAGTTCTTCGGCTTCTGGGGGCTGGCGGTGAAGCTCGCCTCCATCGCCGGGCCGCTCACCTACGGCGCCACCACCTGGCTCACCGGCGGCGATCACCGGCGGGCGTTGCTGATCACCGGCGGTTATTTCGTCGTCGGCCTGCTCCTGCTTGCCGGGGTCCGCGCGGGCCGCGGCCGGCGCGCGGCGTTGCGGTCGGAGCGTTTGCCGGGCAAGGCTTTGCCCGGCACGGCAAGCAGGATGGTATAATGTTGTTCATGCCGCGGTAATTGAACCGGAGAGAGCCCATGGCCAAGAACCTTCCTCCTTCCGCCGCTTCCGCCGCCGGGCCGCTGCTCCATCTCGTGCGCGGGCTTGCCCGCGAGTTGCGGCCGCGCGCCCTTGATTTGGAGCGGTTGAGCCTCGATCATGCCCTGGAGCGCGATTTCGGCCTGGACAGCCTGGCGCGGGTGGAACTGCTGGTGCGCATCGAGCGGGAACTGGGGGTGCGGCTGGACGAGGCCGCCTTTGTCGAAGCCGAGACGCCGCGCGATCTCTTGCGGCTGATGGGAAGCGCAGTCGAGACCGAAATCCCCGCCCCGGCCGTCGTCGCCCCCGAAGGGGAAGCCGGGGGCGAGCATCCGCCGCCGGGTCTTGCCACCCTGATTGAATTGCTGGACTGGCATGCCGCGCGCCACGGCGAACAGGTGCATATCACCCTCCATACCGAGGGGGAACAGACGGAGGAGATCACCTACCGCCTGCTGCGGGCGGAGGCGCAATCCCTGGCCTCCGGCCTGCTGACGCAGGGGTTGGGCGCGGGTGAGCGGGTCGCCGTCATGCTGCCCACCGGGCGGGAGTTTCTGGCCGCCTTCTACGGGGCACTCTACGCCGGGTGCGTGCCGGTGCCCCTCTACCCGCCGACCCGCCCGTCGCAAATCGAGGAGCACCTGCGCCGCATTGCCGGCATCGTTGCCAATGCCGGGGCCGCCCTGCTCATCACCGACAGCCGGGCCCGGCCGCTGGGCCATCTGCTGCGCGCCCAGTGCGCCTCGCTGCGCGGGATCGCCACTGTTGCCGAACTCTCCCGTCCGGGCGTGGCGCCGCCTTTTCCGACCCTAGGCGCGCAGGACATCGCTTTTCTGCAATATACCTCCGGCAGCACCGGCAACCCCAAGGGGGTGGTGCTGAGCCACGCCAACCTGCTGGCCAACCTCAAGGCCATGGAGCAGGCCTCGGGCGTCACGGCGGCAGACATCTTCGTCTCCTGGCTGCCGCTTTATCACGACATGGGGCTGATCGGCGCCTGCCTGGGCAGCCTCTATATCGGCTTTAAGCTGGTGCTGCTGTCGCCGCTGGCCTTTCTCGCCCGGCCCGTCCGGTGGCTGTGGACCATCCACCACCACCGGGCCACGGTTTCGGCGGCGCCCAACTTTGCCTACGAACTCTGCGCCACCAAGCTTGAGGAGCGCGATCTCGCCGGCCTGGATCTGCGCTGCTGGCGGCTCGCCTACAACGGCGCGGAGCCGGTCAGTGCCGAGACCATCGAGCGATTCGTTGCCCGGCTGCAGCCCCATGGTTTTCAGCCCGCGGCCATGACCCCGGTCTACGGCCTGGCGGAATCCTCCGTCGGCTTGGCCTTTCCGCCGCTGGGGCGCGGGGTGCTCTTCGACCGGGTGGATCGGGCCGCGCTTTCCCGCAGCGGGATCGCCCGGCCCGCCCGGAATGACGAGAGCCGCGTCCAGCGCTTTGTTTCCTGCGGCCAGGCGTTGCCCGGCCATGCTCTCCGCATCGTCGATACCGATGGCCGGGAGCTGCCGGAACGCAGCCAGGGGCGCGTGCAGTTCCGCGGCCCTTCCGCCACCGGCGGCTATTTCCGCAACCCCGAGGCCACCGCCCGCCTTTTCGCAGGGGAATGGCTCAACACCGGGGATCTGGGCTATCTCGCGGCAGGGGAGCTGTATCTCACCGGGCGGGAGAAGGACATCATCATTCGCGGCGGCCGGAACATCCACCCCCAGGAGCTGGAAGAAGCCGTGGGCCGGGTGGCCGGGGTGCGCCGGGGCGGGGTGACGGTATTTCCGGCCACCGACCCGCGCACCGGCACGGAACGGCTGGTGGTGCTGGCCGAGACCCGGGAAAAGGCGGCGGAGGAGCAGGAGCGCATCGTGGTCGAAATCAACCGTCTCGCCCTCGATCTGATCGGCATGCCGGCCGATGACATCGTGCTGGCGCCGCCGCGCACCGTGCTCAAGACCTCGAGCGGCAAGATCCGCCGCGCCGCCTGCCGTGAGCGTTATGAACGCGGTGAGTTGCTCGAGGCGCAGCGGGCGCCGTGGCGGCAGTGGCTGCGCATGGCCGCCACCGGCGTGGCGGCAGCGGCCGGCGGATGGCTCAGCCACACCCTTGGCTGGCTGTGGAGCGTTTGGGCCTGGACGATTTTCGCCGCCATGGTGCCCTGGGCCTGGCTCCTGATCGTGCTTGCCCCCACCCTCGGCCTGCGCCGCCGCATGGCCAGGGGCAGCGCGCGCCTGGTCCTGGCCCTGACCGGACTGACGCCGCGGATGGTGGGGGGAGAGCACCTCGCCGGACGCGAGCCGGTGATCGTGGTGGCCAACCATGCCAGCTACCTGGATGTCTTGCTCCTCACCGCCGTGCTGCCGCCCCGGTTTGCCTACGTGGCCAAGGAGGAGTTGTTGCGTAAGCCGTTTGTTGCCATCCCCTTGCGCAGGCTTGCCGGCATCTTTGTCGAGCGTTTCGACCGGGCGCGCGTTGTCGAGGATACCCGCGCCCTGGAGGCGCGGGTGCGCGGTGGCGAGGCGCTGGTCTTCTTCCCCGAAGGCACGTTCCGCCGGGCGCCGGGGCTGTTGCCCTTCCGGCTCGGGGCCTTCGTGGTCGCCGCCCATGCCGGCTTGGCCGTGGTGCCGGTCACCTTGCGCGGCACCCGCACCCTGCTGCCCGATACAACCTTATGGCCGTATTACAGTAAGCTCGCAGTGCAAATCGGCGCGCCGCTCTCGGCGCAGGGGGAGACCTGGCAGGCGGCCTTGCAATTGCATGCTGGGGCGCGGCGCTGGATCTTGGCGCAACTGGGGGAAACCGATGCGGCGGCCTGATGCGGCCGGGCCATTTTTTTTTCGAGGATCGTTAACCATGCCGCCTCGGGCAAAGACAGGGAGCAGCGCATGGACGGAACGGGCAAAATGATCTGGAGTCTGTTGGGGGTCCTGGGGCTGGCCTATGGCGGCATGGCCGCCCTGCTCTTTTTTTTCCAGGGGAAATTGCTCTATTACCCGGAGCTCGGGCGGGAGGTGCACGCCACCCCGCGCGACCACGGTCTTGCCTACGAGTCGCTGAGCCTGCTCACCCCGGACAACGAACGGCTGGACGCCTGGTTCGTGCCCAAGGAGCAGGCCCGGGCGAGCGTCCTGATCCTGCACGGCAATGCCGGCAACATCTCCCACCGCCTGGACACTATTGCCATGTTCCATCGCCTGGGCTACAGCGTCCTCATCTTTGATTATCGCGGTTACGGCCGCAGCACCGGCCAGCCCTCCGAGGCCGGCCTGTACCGCGACGCGCAGACCGCCTGGGAGTACCTGACCCGGCAACGCGGCCTGCCGCCCGGCCGCATCATTCTTTTCGGCGAATCCCTGGGCGGGGCCGTGGCGGCCTGGCTGGCCGCCCGGGAACATCCGGGCGCGCTGGTGCTCTCCTCGGTTTTCACCTCGGTGCCGGAGATGGCCGCCGATCTCTATCCCTGGCTGCCGGCGAGATGGCTGGCGCGCTCGCGCTACGATACCCGCGCCGCGCTGGCGGAAATAACCTGCCCGGTGCTGATCGCCCACAGCCCGGCGGACGAAATCATCCCTTTCCACCATGGCCAGGCCCTTTTTATTGCGGCGGCGGAACCCAAGGTTTTTCTGCCCCTGGCGGGCGGCCACAACGACGGCTTTATCTTCATGCGCTCGGAGTGGGTGGATATTCTGGCCGATTTTTTGCGCCGGCATATCAAGCAAGATTGAGATGGACAACCTTGAAAAGGGTGGTCAGGAAGCGTCAAGAATCGGCAATGAATGGAGAAAGATTGTTCTTAAATCAACAAGATAACCTGTGGCGTGGCACTTAATCCTTGAATCGCCCAGGGAAGGCTGGTAGGCTATCGGTCAAAGGAGGCATGGGGCGGATGTTGCCCATGCCGCAGGGAAATCCGGTAAGAATTTTTAAAAAGGAGTCGTGCCCATGGCCTGGGATGATCAGGATCAGCAGTCACCTTGGGGCAAGAAGAAAGGGCCGCAAACCCCGGAAGAGCTCATTGCTCTCTTGCTCAACAAAATCAAGGTGTTCTTTGAAGGGGGGAGCGGCGGCGCGGACAAGGGCGGGACCGGCAGCGGCAATCGCCCAGCCCCCAATTTTCCCGGCGCCGGGCTCTTCGGCCGTTTCGGCGGCATCGGTCTGGTCGTCGGTATTTTTATCCTGGGCAACATTATCTATTCCGCCTTTTATACCATCGCCCCAGGCGAACAGGGCGTGGTGCTGCGGTTTGGCAAATACGTCAAAACCACCTCCTCGGGCTTGAATTTCAAGCTGCCTCTCATGGACGAGGTCATCAAGGTCGATGTCGAAAATGTCCGCAAGGAAGAGTTCGGCTTCAGGACGGTGGTCGCCGCCCAGCGCTCCGAGTTTGCCAAGGCAGGGTACGAGGCCGAGTCGCTGATGCTCACCAGCGACCGCAATGTCATCGACCTGGAGTGGATCATCCAGTACAAGGTGCAGGATCCCATCTTCTTTGCCTTCAAGGTCAAGGATGTCCGGCAGGCGGTCCGCGATATTTCCGAGGTCGCCCTGCGCCGCATCGTCGGCAACATGACCTTCGATTACGTGCTCAGCAACCGGGAAATGCTGGCGGCAAACACCCAGCGTGAGGTGCAGGAGTCCCTGGACCGCTACCAGGCCGGGGTGAAGATCGTCACCGTCCAGCTTCAGGATGTCAATCCCCCGGACCATGTCAAGCCTTCCTTCAATGAGGTCAACGAGGCCGATCAGGACATGAAGCGGCTGGTGAACGAGGCGGAGGAAGCCTATAACCGGGAGGTGCCCAAGGCGCGGGGCGATGCATTAAAGATGCTGGAAGAGGCGCAGGGCTATGCGGTGGAGCGGGTGAATCTGGCCCAGGGCGAAGCCTCCCGTTTTCTGGCTATCCTCAAGGAATACAAGGGCGGGCAGGATGTCACCCGCAGGCGGATGTATCTGGAGACCATGCAGGAGGTGCTGCCCAAGGTCGCCGAGATCTATGTGGTTGACGGGGCAAAGGGCGGACTCCTGCCGTTTCTCGATGTGAGGGGCGAGCGCAAGGCCGCGCCCACGGCGCCCTAGCCGAAATCGGGTATTTTTGTAAGAGAAGCAGCACAGGCCAAGAAAAAAGACAGGGGAAGCCAGTGAATAAGATACTGCGTGGTGTGATGATAGCGGTGGTGGTTACAGCGGGAGTGGTGCTGTTTAATGCGTTTTTTGTTCTGCCCGAGGGCAAGCAGGTGGTGATTACCCAGTTCGGCCGTCCGGTGGGCAAGCCCATTACCGAGGCCGGGCTGAAATTCAAAACCCCCTTTATCCAGGAGGTGACTTTTTTCGACAAGAAGATCCTCATCTGGGACGGGGAGCCGAATCAGGTGCCGACCAACGACAAGACCTTTGTCTATCTGGATATTACGGCGCGTTGGCGCATCTCCAACGCCCTGGTTTTTCTGCAGGCGGTCAATAACGAGAACCGGGCCCAGTCCATCCTCGATGATATTATCGACGGCACGGTCCGGGATCTGGTCAACAAGAATGACCTGGTCGAGATCATCCGCAGTTCGGATTGGAACCCTGAAGAAATGGGCTTTGGCCCGGTGGGCAAGGATGAGCGGATCCGCTTCGGCCGGGACAAGATTTCGGCTTTGATCCATGCCTCGGCCTCCAAGGTCACGCCCCAGTACGGCATCGAGCTGGTGGATGTAATGTTCAAGCGGGTCAACTACATCGAGACGGTTCAGCAGCGGGTGTATGAGCGGATGATCTCGGAGCGCAAACGGATCGCGGCGGAAAAACGTTCCACCGGCGAGGGGCTGAAATCGGAGATTCTCGGCAAGCTCGAGCGGGAATTGCGAGAGGTCAGCTCCGCGGCCGTTCGCGAAACCCAGAAGATCAAAGGCAAGGCCGACGCGGAAGCTTCCAGGATTTATGCGAATGCCTACAACCAGGATCCCGAGTTCTACGCCTTTTCCAAGAGCATGGACGCCTACCGGCTTACCATGGGGGAAAATACCCGGCTGGTGATTTCGCCGGACGCGCCGTTCTACAAATACCTGAAGTCCCTGAAATAGTTTTCGTCAGCCGTCAGCACTCAGTACTCTGCACTTTTTTGTAAACTATCCAGCAGTGCTGTAGATGCTAGGAAGAGGCCTGCGAAGTGTGCTGTTGCACATGAGCAGGCCGATGGCAACGCAGATGCGGTGCTGCTGGATAGTTTACTCCAGGTCCAGCGGGGTGAGGGGGTAGGCGGGCCGGTGTTCCTCTGCGGAAAAGGGGAGCCGGCCCTTTTTGTTGAGCAGGGCCAGCAGCTCTTCAAGCTGGGCCTCGCTTTTCAGGTCCGATTTGCCGAGCAGGGTGAAGCGGCAACCGCAGGAGGTCAGCTGCCCTCCGCACCAAGGGCAGACCTCCACCGGGCAGCCCAGGATGTGGACCTCGCCGTCCGCCACATGGCAGAAGGGACAGAGGTCGTGGTGCAGGTGGGCCGGGACATAGACCGGGAAGTTGGCGAGATCCGCATATTTATTGAGGAAGGCCTCCCGATTTTCAAGGTTGAAAAAGGCCAGCACCTCCTCCTCCCAGATGCCCTCGGCAAGGGGCCCCAGGAATTCGGCCTGTTCGGTGGTGGCCAGGTAGAGGTAGTCGGTTTGCCCGGTGGTGGCGCAGATCAGAAAGGTTCCCTGTCCGCGGTCCAGCAGGCGGAGAACGGTGATGGCGTCTTCCAACCCCTCGGGCAGATAGCTGTAAAAGGCGTGAAAGATGTTCAGGGCCACGCGGTCCGTGTCGTGTTTTTCCACCAGGGCCGTGGCCTTGGCCAGATCAGCCGGAGGCACGGCGTATTGCATGAGCAGTTTGATATCGGCGAGTCGTTGATTCAGGGTGGGCACGGTTCTTCCTTTGTTGTATTCTTGCCTTAGACGAGTGTTGTTTGGTCTTTGATCGCGGCCAGCCAACCGCTGGTTTCCGCGGCGATGTCGTCGGCGCAGGTCAGGGCCGTGACCACGGCCAATCGTTTGGCCCCCATGGCGGTCAGCTCCGGGATATGTTCTTGCTTGATGCCGCCCATGACCGTGAAGGGCAGGGCGGATCGGGCGCTGAATCTTTGGATGGCCTTTGGGCCGAGAAAGGTGGAGAGGCCGTCCTTGGTCCGGGTGGCGTAGAGCGGGCCGATGTTGAAGTAGGAGGCCCCGCGGTTTTCGGCGGTGGCGGCCTGTTCTTCCGTGTTGCAGGAGACGCCGATGATCAGTTCCGGGGCCAGGGCGCGGACCTCTGCTGCCGGCAGGTCGCTGTTGCCGAGGTGAACCCCATCGGCGCCGCTGACCAGGGCGATATCCACCCGGTCATTGACGATGAACAGGGCGCCGGCCTCCAGGGTTTTTTGGCGGAAGATCCGGGCTTTTTCCCAGAGGCGCAGGGTGTCGGATTCCTTGTCCCGCAGCTGGACGATCTTGGCCCCTCCGGCCAGCACTGCCTCCAGCCAGGCCAGATCGCTGCGGCCCTTGGCCAGCCGCTCGCAGGAGACCGGATAGAGGGTGACCTCCTCGATGAATTTTTTGAGCCGCTGCCGGTACAACTCTGTTTTTTCGTGCATTGCCACGGCTCTCCTTGGGGCGGCGTCAGGTTCCTGCTTGTTGAAAAAAAAGTATTTAAGTATATTAAGCCGTTGTGGCAAAATAATCATGCTATTTTAGTGGGAAGAACGGCATAAAGAGCCGTAACGAAACAGTGCTGCTCGCGTTGCCGGCAACGCTGATGGCCGTTTCGTAACGGCTCCTAAACGATTCGAGACGATCTTTTATTACGGTTTTTGAAAATACAGGCGAGCAGCCCCGAGAAGAGCAGGGGCGCAGCGAAGGGCACTTATGGGAAATGTGATTGTCGGTAAAGAAACAGCGGAGTTGAAGCTCAACGGCAAGATCTTTCAGCTGCCGGTCATCGTCGGCAGCGAGGGGGAAAAGGCCATTGATATCCGGTCATTGCGCGCCCAGTCCGGCTACATCACCCTGGACAGCGGCTTCATGAATA
>DASWIU010000075.1:0-4408 GCA_036397515.1 Desulfurivibrionaceae bacterium
ATCAGCCACGGCCTGCCGCTTAAGGACGCGGTGGTGGAGGCCGGGGCCATCCGCTTCCGGCCCATGCTCCTCACCGCCCTGGCCGTGGTGGTCGGGGCCTCGGTGATCCTGGCCGACCCGATCTTCCAGGGGCTCGCCATCTCGTTGATGTTCGGGGAGATCGCCTCCCTCTTGATTAGCCGCATGGCGGTGCCGGTCCTCTACTTCATGCTCCGCACCAGACGCCACTCGCCAACGCAGGCGGCACCCAGGATCGCCGAGGAGCAGCCATGACCCTTTTCTCCCTGGAAATAGCCCCGTTCACCGCCACGGCCTTTCTGCTTTTGCTCGTTTATCATCTGGGGCTGCTGATCATCAAAGGCTGTTGCCCGAAAGCCACGATCTACGCCCGCAACGCCGCAACCAGGGCTGCCTGGGTCCGGGAGATGATGGCAAACCAGCGGGACATCCTGGCTGTGCAGACCCTGCGCAACTGGACCATGGCCGCAAGCTTTCTCGCCTCCACGGCAATCCTCATCGCCCTGGCCCTGCTCAATATCGTCCTGACTCCGGGCCATCCGGCCGAAGCCGGCATGCAGCTGTTCAGCTTCCTGGGCAAAAGAATCGAGAGCCTGCAGCAGATCAAACTGCTCATCCTCTCGGTGGACTTTTTCTTCACCTTCTTCAATTTCACCATGGCCATCCGCTACTACAACCATCTGGGCTTCATGATGAACGCCCCCTCGGATTCGGCCGCCTCGGCACCAGCCTCGGCGGTCGAAACAATCCAGTACGGCGCAACCCACTACACCCTGGGGATGCGGGGCTATTACCTGTTCGTGCCCTTGGCCCTGTGGCTTTTCGGGCCGGGCTGGCTGCTGGCCGGCACCCTGATCATCATCGCCACCCTCTGGCATGTGGATCGCACCGGCTAATTCCTTGTCGCTGTTCAGCAGCGCCACCTCTGCTTTGTCATCGGCCCGCGCACATAGGCCCGCTATTTGCGCGCCGGCCTGTTCCGCGCATCCGCGGCACTGCTGAGCAGCTGCATTTTCCCCCGCCGCTGGAATCACGCTTTTTTATTTTTTTGCAGGCACACAAGCCAATCCCGGGTATAATTTTACTGGCAAATACCCCGGATTTCTGGTATCGAAGCTGTGCAGGAATTAATTGGCTCGGCCCACGTAAAATCAAGTGGTTACAGACATCCACCCACCCATTTCTTTTGCTTTGAATGTTACCAACCATTGTGCCCACCGCACACGGAGGAGATCATGAAAAAAATCATCCTGACCCTTAGCCTGCTGTTCGCAGCGGCGATAACCGGCTGCGACTCCGGCCCCTCGCAGCAATCCGCGAAGACCCTTTCCATCAAAGGTTCCGACACCATGGTCCACCTGGTGAGCTCCTGGACGGAGGAATTCATGAAGGTCAATGCCGAGGTTGACATCTCCGTGACCGGCGGCGGCTCCGGCACCGGCATCGCCGCCCTGATCAACGGCACCACCGATATCTGCGCGGCTTCGAGAGACATGAAGGAAAAAGAACGCAAGCAGGCCGAAGCAAACAAGATTACCCCCGTGGAAATCCCGGTGGCCCGCGACGGCATCGCCCTGATCGTGCATCCGGAAAACCCGGTGAACAGCCTGACCATTGAGCAGTTGCGCCTGATCTACACGGGGAAAGTCACCAACTGGCAGGAGGTCGGCGGGTCCGACACCCCCATTCTTCTCTTGTCCCGCGAATCCAGCTCCGGCACCTTTATCTTCTTTCAGGAGCATGTCCTGAACAAGGAAGACTTCAGCTCCTCCGCCCGGTTGCTCCCCGGCACCTCGGCACTGGTGCAGTCCGTGGCCGCCGACCGCGGGGCCATCGCCTATGTGGGCTTGGGCTTTGCCGCGGAAGCGAAAGGCTCGGCGAAAACCCTTGGCATCCAGGCCGATGGTCAGCCCAGTCCGGTGGTCCCCAGCGAGGAAACGGTTCATTCCGGTGCCTATGCGGTTTCCCGGCCGCTTTTTTTCTACACCAACGGAACGCCCAAGGATACGGCCAAACAGTTCATCGATTTCTGCCTGAGTCCGGCAGGCCAGAAGATTGTGAGAGAAACAGGATATGTCCCGGTCTCCTAAGCCGTTGTTGATAAACAACCTTGACTTGAACATGACAGGAACGGCATAAAGGACGGTTAATGAATAAACTGAAAAGCACATTTTATCCATTAACCGCCCCCAAGTTGCACCTCACCGACAAGTTGATGCGGCTGCTGCTGATGGGCGCCGCTTCGACCAGCGTCCTGGTGGTCTGCCTGATCTTCCTCTTCCTGTTCAAGGAGGCCGGGCCGTTTACGCTCACGCCAGGCCTGGGCAAACTTTTTGACAGCCAGTGGATTCCGGTTTCCTTTCAGGAGGAGCATTTCGGGGTCGGCCCCCTGCTTTCCGGCTCCGCCCTGGTAACCGCCTTGGCCATGCTGGTCACGGTGCCCATCTCCGTGCTGGTGGCCATCTACATCGCGGAGATCGCCCACCCCACCGAACGGGAATTCCTCAAGCCGTTCATCGAGATCCTGGCCAGCATCCCCTCGGTGGTCCTGGGCTTTTTCGGCCTGCTGGTGGTGGCCCCCCTCATCAAAACGGTTTTCGGCCTCAATACCGGGCTCACCGCCCTGACCGGCGCCCTGCTCCTTTCGCTGATGGCCATCCCCACCATCATCTCCCTGTCGGAGGATGCCTTGGTCAGCGTGCCCTACTCCCTGAAAAATGCCTCCCTGGCGCTGGGCGCCAGCCATTTGCAGACCATCTTC
Organism: Desulfurivibrionaceae bacterium; assembly: GCA_036397515.1. Lineage (GTDB taxonomy): Bacteria > Desulfobacterota > Desulfobulbia > Desulfobulbales > Desulfurivibrionaceae > Thiovibrio. The sequence goes on from DASWIU010000075.1 coordinate 2,780, forward strand.
CGGGTCACCTTGCCCGCGGCCCTGCCGGGGATCGTGGCCGCGGTGATGCTCGGAATCGGCAGGGTTATCGGAGAGACCATGGCGGTGCTGATGGTCACCGGCAATGCGGCCATTCTCACCTTTTCTCCCCTGGCCTCGGTGCGGACCATGACCGCCACCATTGCCGCGGAGATGGGCGAGGTGCCTTTCGGCAGCGTCCATTATCAGGCGCTTTTCTGGATAGGGATCATTCTGCTGGTCATCACCTTTGCCCTCAACATCGTTGCCCAGCGCGTGCTGAAAAAATACGGCATGATGAAATGATGACGCTCGCGCAAAAGAAAAGACAAGGCGCAGGTCCATTGAACGCCGGCAAAAAGAAACAAGCCCGCACCGTCGGCGGAGCAACTTTTTGTTGTTCCACCGTATTCGCGCACTGCGAGGCCGACAAATGAACAACAATACTGCCGACAAAATCGTCCTCTTCTCCCTGCGGCTCATCACCTACGCCATTGTCCTGGTGATCGGCTATATCCTCTTCGACATCATCAGAAACGGCGCCTCGGCCCTCAACTGGCAGTTCGTCAGCAGCTTTCCCCGGAGAAGCGGGGCAGCGGGCGGCATCTTTCCCGCCATTGTCGGCACCCTGTTGCTGGTGGTGGGCACCATCGCCGTTTCCCTGCCTCTTGGCGTCGGCGGGGCGATCTATCTTTCCGAATATGCGGATCAGGGCCGCTTCAATACCCTGATCCGGTTGGCCATTATCACCTTGGCCGGGGTGCCTTCCATCGTCTTTGGCCTGTTCGGCCTGGGTCTCTTTGTGCTGTTCTGCGGCTTCGGCCCCTCCATCCTGGCGGGCAGCCTGACCCTGGCCTGCATGGTCCTGCCCACCATTATCGTGGCCAGTGAAGAGTCGCTGCGCGCCGTGCCCAAGGGCTTCCGCGATGCCAGCCTGGCCTTGGGGGCCACCAAGTGGGAGATGATCCGCACCAACATCCTGCCCTATTCCCTTTCCGGCATGATCACCGGCTCGATCCTGGGCATCGGCCGGGCCGCCGGGGAAACCGCCCCCATCCTCCTGACCGTGGCCGCCTTTTTTCTCCCCAGGCTGCCCAGCTCTATCTTTGATCAGGTCATGGCCCTGCCCTATCATCTTTACATCCTTGCCACCCAACACCCGGAGGCGAACCGGATCAGACATATGCAATACGGCACCGCCCTGATTCTCCTCCTGCTGGTCTTGGGCCTAAGCCTCGGCGCAATCCTCATTCGAACCCATTTCAGGAAAAAATTTCGATGGTAGAACAGTCTCTTTACCCCAATTATCCCAAGGACCTGGAGATGGTCATCACTGCCGGTCGGGTAAACTTTTTCTACGGACCCACCCAGGCGCTGTTCGACATCTCCCTGCTGATCCCGGCCAAGCACGTCACGGCCCTGATCGGCCCGTCCGGCTGCGGCAAGTCCACCTTTCTGCGCTGCCTGAACCGGATGAACGACACCATCCCCCACAGCCGGGTGGAGGGGGAAATCTCCATCAATCAAAAAGACATCTATGCGCCGGGTACCGATGTCGTGGAGCTGCGCAAGGAGGTGGGCATGGTTTTCCAAAAATCAAACCCCTTCCCCAAGTCCATCTTCGACAATGTT
>DASWIU010000076.1:0-7941 GCA_036397515.1 Desulfurivibrionaceae bacterium
GGGTATCCCGCCCACGGCGGGACAAGGGACACAGGGGGCCTTTTCTTTGGTTCGTTTCTTTGGGCAAGCAAAGAAATGAACATCCTAAATTCTTGCCGGATTTCCCCCAAGGAATCCCCGGATGAGCCAATTTAAATACACAGCCCTGGACGCCAACAACCAGCCCCAGGACGGCGTTCTTGAGGCGCCGGACCAGGAAAGCGCGGCCAGGCGTCTCATGGAGCAGGGCTTGCGGCCCTTGAATATCCGCCGCCACCGCGAGGGAGGCCTGGGCTTGACGCAGGGGTTCAACCCGCGGCTCCTTTTCCGGCAGGAAAAGCTCTCCAGAACGGATATCGATTTTTTCACCAACCAGATCGGCTTGCTGCTCAAAAGCGGCCTGGCCTTGGACCAGGCGTTGCGGGTCATGAAACGGCACAGCCACAAGCGCATTTTCCAGCAGTTTGTCGGCGAGCTGGAGCAAAAGATCAAGGAAGGCAAATCCTTTTCCCAGGCCCTGGCCGATTACCCGCATTTTTCCCCCATGTACATCAACATTGTCCGGGCCGGGGAAGAGGGCGGCATCCTGCCCGCCATGCTGATGAAGATCGCCGGCTACCAGGCGACCTTTCAGGAACTCCAGCAGTATGTGATTTCCGCCTCCATCTATCCGCTTTTTCTCCTGGCCGTTGGTTTTCTTGCGATCATCATCCTGCTGACCACCATCCTGCCCCGGTTTGAGGTCCTTTTTGAAGGCATGGGCCAGCAGCTGCCCGGCCATGTGGTGATGCTCATGGCCACGGCCAAAATGATCAGCAGCCATCCCCTGTTGACGGCGCTGGTGCTGGTCGGGCCGCCGCTGGCTGCCTGGCGCTATTTTAAAAGCGCGGACGGCAAGGCCCGGCTGGACCACTGGGCCTTGCGGATTCCGGTGCTCTCCTCCTTTGTCCGCAACCTGGAGACCACCCGGATCTTTCGGACCATCGAGGTGCTGGTCAACAACGGGGTCCATCTGGCCGCGGCCCTCAAGATCGGCAGCGGCGTGGCGGTGAACGCGGAATACCGCCGCCTGCTCAACCAGGCCACCCGCGCCCTCCAGGAAGGCCGTCGCATCGGCGAGCGGTTGAGCGCGGACAATCTTTTTCCGGAACTGGCCACCGAGCTGCTCTCCATCGGGGAAGAGTCGGGGCGGGTGGGCGAGATGTGCGGCCAGATCGCCGACCATTTTGAAAAGGAGCTCAAGGAGCGGATCAAACGGCTGACCGCCATGGTGGAGCCGATCTTCATCCTGCTCATCGCCGTGGTCGCCGGCTATGTGGTGATCTCCATGCTTTCGGTTATCCTGAGCATCAACGATATCGCGGGCTGATCATGGGTAACCGTCCAGCAGCACCGCATCTGCTTTGTCATCGGCCTGGTCCGCATACTATGTGTATAGCGGACAGGCCTCTTTCGCGCATCTGCGGCACTGCTGAACGGTTACTTTTCCGAGGGTGCCGGCGGGGGTTTACATTGCTGGAACTGATCATGGTCCTGGCCCTGCTCGGCATCATGGCCGGGGTGGTGGCCCCGGCCACCGGCCGGTTTCTCGACCGGCTGAGTTTCCGCGAGCAGACGGCGGCGCTGATCGCCGGCACCCGCTATGCCCGGCTTATGGCGGTGGGCAAGGGCGGGCCGGTGGCGATGCGTTTTGATCGGCAGACCCATCTCTTCCATTTCAGCGGCGCGGTGGAAGGAGACAAAGCGGTCGATCTGCCGGCGGACGCGGAGTTTGAACTGTGGCCGGAAACGCTGGTCTTTTATCCGGACGGGCTGGCTACCCCGGGAAGGCTGGTGTCCCGGAGCGGCCAGCGTTCCCAGGAGTTTCGGATCGATCCGCTCACCGGCATTCCGGTGCGCCAATGACGGGCGGGAATCGGGTGACGGTGATGGCGTCGGAAAAATGCCGGCTGGTAAAGAGGCTGCGGTGCAGGCAGGGGATTACCCTTTTTGAACTGCTTATTGCCGTGGTGCTGTTGGGGATGGTCAGCACCATGATCTATTCCGTGCTCAACGTGGGGATCAGTTTCAGCGCCAGGGGCGCAAGCCGCCTGGAGAGCCTGGCCAGGGAAAAAAACCTGCTCGGCCTCCTGCGGCGGCAGGTGAACGGGGCCTGGTACGACCTGCGATTCAGCAGGATGCAGATATCCGGAGGGGACGGGGTGCTGCGCATCGTTACCCGGCAGCCCCTGCTGCACAGAGCGGCAGGATCCGTGCTCGCGGTGTACCGGGTCAATGAAGCCGAGCAGACCCTCTATTATCTGGAAAAAAAGGATTATTTCAATGCGGACTACGGCGAGAGATATCTGCCGGATTTCAGCGAAATGGAGAAGATGTATACCTATGCCGCGAATCGGCCGGTCGCTCTGGCCTATGAGCCGGAACAAAGCACGGTGGTCGTGACCCTGGGCGAGGAGGCCTTTGCTTTTGTGCCCAAATGCCTGCCGCCCGGCGGCATGACGCCGACCTTCTCGGGCGCGGGGCAATAGGGGCGGGGATGCGAAAGATGAGTTCCCTGGATAGCGGCAATGGCCTCCGGCAACAGGGTTTCACCCTGCTTGAGGTGCTGGTCGCCGTGCTCATTCTCAGCCTGGCCTATGTGGCGGTGTTGCAGAATTTCTCCCAGTCCAGCTCCAACATCTTCCGATTGGAAAAGGGCCGAACCAGGGATATGCGGGAGGCCATGGCCCTGGAGCAGCAACTTCGAGGAACGGACCTTGGCGGAGAGGTGATGGTCCTTGGGCAGAAATTCTCTCTTAAAAAAATTAGCAGTAAAGACGGTGAGTTGGAAACAGTGAGGCTTGAAAAGCACTGAAAACCATGGTATTAATTACCCAATGGAGCCTGGCCAAGGAAATGACTACCGGCAATAACCGGGGCTTCGCCCTGCTGGTCGTGATCATGGTGTTGCTGCTGACCAGCTTTCTCGCCTCGCAGCTCAGCCTGGATGTCCGCACGGAACAGCGCCTGGCAGCTAATGCCAAGGAGCGCGACCGGGCGGCCATTCTGGCGGAGGCCGGCTTCAATATCGCGCTGTTTCGGGTCATGGACAAGCCCCTCGACCTGGAGGCGGAAAGCGAATACGGCCGGCTGGTGCCCGGGCAGCCTTACACCCATCCCCTCAAGGGAGGGCAGGTCAGGTATCATGCGGTCAACGAGTCCGGCAAAATAGACCTCAACGCCGGCGACCCGCGGCTGCTGGAGCTTTTTCTGCGGCACCGGAAACTGAGCCTGGCGCAGGCAAGCTTTGTCCTTGACGCGCTGCAGGACTGGCGGGATCCGGATAATCTGCCGCGGCTGAACGGCGCTGAACAGGAATACTACATGAATCTGCCCGAACCCTACATCCCGAGAAACGGCAGGATCGAAGATCCGGGGGAGTTTTTTCTGCTCCGGGGCGCCGAGCTCCTGGCCGGAGAATTTTTGGCGGATGAGGTTTTCACCGTCCATAACCCGGAAAAAGGAATCAATGTCAACAGCCTCACCCCGGCCATGCTCGACTTTATCGTGGACGGCGACGAGGCCCGGCGGCAGGCCTATCATGAGGCCCGCGAGCTCCAGACCACCCTCAACGCCGCCACGGTCCGGCAGATTATCGGGGAGGGGCGGTTTGTCGAGCTTGAGCCGTTTCTCCGCTACGGGGAAGGGATGGCAAGCCTTTTCTACACCATCACCGCCACCGGGCGGGCCGGCGTGCCGGACGGCCCGGAAAAACAAGGCGGTGCCGGCCTGACCATCAATGCCCTGGTGCGGATTTTGGCCAATGGCTATCAGATCCTTTCCTGGCAGGAGCGTTACTCATGAGAGGGACGGAGGTGATCATCACGGACCGCGGCGCCATCCGTCTGGAGGGTGGCCCGGTGGCGAAACCGCATCCGGTCGAGGTTATGATCGCCCGGCTGTTGGACAGGGTCGGTCTGGTTCCCCAACAAAAAAGCGGCCCGGCCGTAACCGTGTATATTGCCGAAGAACTGCTTTTCTGTAAACAGTTCAGCCTGCCGGTGAAGACCGCGGGCATCAAACAGGCCATCGGCTATCAGCTGGAGATGCTCCTGCCTTTTCCGGCAGGGGTCTGTTTTTCCAGCTATGTGACGGAGCGCCGGAACAAGGAAACGGTGGTCACCCTCTACGCCGTGCCGGAAGAGGTCATTGCCCCCCATTTGTGGGAGCTGACGGAGAGCGGGCAGAGTCTGGCCGGGTTGTTTCCTTTGGGACAACGGTATCTGAGCCGCGGCCAGGATAAGAAAAAATGGGCCTTGCTGCTGCCCGGGGTCATGGCCACGCTCCTGACCTTTGCCAATGGCCGGTTGCGCCGGCGGGTGCTCTGCCCCTCCTTGCCCACCATTGGGGAGGCCATGGAGCTGAGCGGCTGCGAGACGGTGTATTTGCCGCAGGCTTCCGAGGAGAGCGGCTTTGCCGATGCCGACACTCTGCTGGCCGGCGAGCCCCTTGGCAAGTCCTTTAATCTCCTGCCCGCCTCCTATCGGCGGCCGGATTATTTCAAATTTCTGATTGCCGGCCTGGCAATGCTCAATGTGCTTTTGCTGTTGTTGCTCTTGGGCATGAAGGAATACCGCTTCCATGCGACCAGCAACCGGGTTGAGGCCGAGATTGCCAGTCTGCAGCCGGCCATGAAAAAGTTCAGCGCCTTGGTTAGTAAGGAAAGCAAAAGCCGGAAAGAAATCGCCAGACTGGAGGAGATCGGCAAAAATCCCAACCTTCTTGTCCTGCTGGCCAACTTGACCGACAAACTCCCGCCCTCGGCCTATCTTGATCAGTTCCGGATGGAACAGAAAGAGGCCGCTATCCTCTATCTCGACGGGTACGCGGACGACATGGGCGAAATCTCCGCCGGCCTGCAAGGGCTCGGCGAGGTGCGCCTCAAATCAACCAGCCGGCGCAACAATAAAAATTATTTCCAAATGGAGATCAACCTGCCGTGAACCAGATCATGGAGTTCGTCCAGCGGTTTGACCGGCGGTATCTCCTGGGGGGGATAGCCGCTCTCCTGTTGCTTCTGAATCTTGGCCGCTTGGGCTTGGACTATCTCGATTCCCGCCAGGCGGAACTGACGGATCGCATGGCCATGCTGACGCAATACCGCGAGGCGGTCCAGCGGCTGCCGGAACTAGAGGATCGGGTCGTCCTCCTGAGCCGCCGGCAGCAGCGGCTGGAATCCTTCCTCTTCCAGGGCGAAAGCGAAGAAAAGATCGCCTCGGCCATGCAGATCATGCTGCAAACAGAGGTCAGCAATGCCGGTCTTGAGCCGGAATTCATCCAGCCGGTGCGGGCAGGCGAGGGGGGTGACCGCAAGGAACACGGGGAGATCGCCATCAAGATCCGGATGTCCGGCGCGCTCAACGACCTTGGCGTATTTTTGCACAGCCGCTACGCCGGCAAGCAGTTTTTCAGGATCGAAAGCCTCACCATCAAGCCTTTTAAGCCCGGAGAGCTGAAGATTTCCATGGATGTTCGCGGGTATTACAAGATCGGCAGGGAGGCCGGAAAAGCGATATGACGACCCGGCTCGCCATGGCGGTTGTGCTCCTGCTGATGCTGCTGGTTCAGGCCTGGGGCTTGGTGGCGGTCTGGCGGGATGACCCATTGCGCAGCCTGGCGGCCCCGGGAAAAAAAGAGGCCAAGGTCCAGGCCCCGATGCCCGGGGGAAGGCTGAGCCTGCAACCGGTGCCCGGCGCCCTGCCTGATCTCAATCAGGGCTATCTTTTCAATGCCGAGCGCAATCTTGCCGCCGGCGGAAAAGACGGGCAGTCCCGGAGCGCCGGAAACGTGGGAATGGACAAGGTGCAATACAACGGCTCCATTATCTCCAAGGATAATACCCGGGCATTGCTCAGTTATCCCCTGGGGAGCCCCGTCGGCCTCAAGACGCAGGGTTTTCTCCGAGTGGTTGTGGGCGATACCGTTGATGGCTACAAGGTTACGGAAATCCTGCCGGAAAAAATCATCTTCAGCCGGGGGGGGCAAAAAATAACCAAACTGTTGTACGATAAGAACAAGGAGCGGATACAGGCGCAACCCCTCATGCCGGGCAGTGAAGCCGGGATGCAGGCGCCTGTTCCGCCGCCTGTCCAGGCCCCGGCGGCGTCCTCGGCCCGCAAGGCCCTGAAGCAGAATGACAAACCGCGGATTCTTCCCCCGCCGAAACGGCCTTATCCCGCACCGAGCGACGAGGAATTGCGGAAAACCCCCTTGCGGAAACGGCCGGAGCCGGCGAAAGACGCCCCGGCCTCCGATGCCGATGTTCTGGTCCCGGATGAGTATCGAGGAACAGCCCCGGCACCGCCGGGAACCAAGCCGAAGTGAAAACAATGACCCACCGGGGAAAATACGGTCTCATGCCATGAAATACCGAGGAACGTGGAACAAAGGCAAGGGCGACAAGGCGATAACCGATGCGGGCGCGGCTGTTGGCGGCGGCATCCCAAAAAATGTACTGAACAGAAGAGGAACTCCGGCCATGAAGCGTTGTCAGATGCAAACCCTGTTTGTGCTCCTGCTTCTTGCCCTCGGTCTGGGCTGCGGCCCCAAGAACCCCAGCCCCTGGGTGGATCTGCAGGCAATCAATGACCAGATCGTACGAGAGCCGGCAAAAGGCCAGGAGCCGGAGACGGGCAAGGAAGGCGGCGAACAGCCCCGGACCAAGGACATGAGCGTCTCCGAGGTCGGAGAGCATGAGTTCCTGAAAAAAGGCCGGACCGCGGCGGCAGTGCCGAAAAAGGCCGAGGCCGGAGAAGACGGGATACTGCTCAACTTCGATAACGCCGATATCTACGAATTCATCCAGGTCATCTCCGAAACCTTGGGGATCAATTATATCGTCGATCCCAAGATCAAGGGCAGCGTCAATATCCGCTCCGGCCAGAAAATCGGCAAGGATCAGCTCTTCGGGGTTTTCCAGAAAATCCTGCATGTCAACGGGTTGGATGTCCGCAACGAGGGCGCGTATTATTCCATCCACCCCTCCAAGGGGGGGGTGCCCCTGCAGATATACGGGCCGACCGAGGCCGGATCCCTCAAGGAATCCTCGCGCCTGGTGGTTCAGGTTATTCCGGTGGTGCATCTTTCCTCGGCCGAGGCCCTGAAACTGGTGGAGCCGTATCGCTCCGAGATCGGCACCATCGAGAATCTCGCCAACCAGAACACCCTCATTGTCAGTGATTTTGAAAGCAAGGTGCTGGACATCGTCAGCGTCCTGGCCCGCCTGGATATCTCGCCGCTTGCGGCGCTCAAGGTCCGGATGATCCGGGTGGAGAACGCGCCGCTTTTCACCCTGCGCGATGAGCTGCGGGAAATCCTCGCCGCCCTGGCAGTGAACCCCAAGGACCATGAGGCCGTGTCCATTATCCCCTTGGAACGGGTCAATTCCCTGCTGCTGATCAGCAAAAGCGGACAGCTGCTGGATACCACCGATCGCTGGATCAAGGAGCTGGATGTTACCCCCTCAGGCGGAGGGCGGGACGCCATTTATGTGTATAACGTGCGCAATTCAGTGGCCTCGGAGCTGGCCGCCCTGGTCAACTCCATGATCGGGGGGGATGTTCAGGGCAAAGCCGCCGGAGCAGGGGCCCCGCAACTGAAGACCGGGCTTGAATCGTCCTCTTTTGGGGGGGGAGAGACCCAGGCCAAAAACGGCATGGACTCAAGCATGGGGCAGAATTCCGGCCTCGATTCGAACAAGTCGTCGGCAGGGGGAAAGGCCGCTTCTCTTTCTTTGGGCAGTCCCGTCAAGCCGCAGACCGGCACAGACAAGAAAACCAAGCCCGGTAACCTCCATTTTGCGGGAGAACCCCTGTTGCTGGCCGATGACGGCCGCAACATCATCCTGATCCGGGCGTTGACGCCCGACTATACCCGCCTGGTCAAGCTGATGGAACGGCTGGACAATCTGCCCCGGCAGGTGCT
>DASWIU010000077.1:0-5396 GCA_036397515.1 Desulfurivibrionaceae bacterium
CCGGGCAGCCGCTGGCCGTCCATCTCCACCCAGGCGACGCCGCGTTGGCAGTTGTCCGGATTCTCCACCTGGATCGCGTAGAGTGCTTCCCCGTGCCGATAGTTAAGGCTGAAGCCCGGCCACATCGCAGGGATGACCGGATTCACCCGCATCTCTCCGCCTCGCACCTGTAAGCCCAGAACCTCTTCCACCCAGGCCCGGTACATCCAGGCCGCTGCCCCGGTATACCAGGACCACCCCCCCTGCCCTATCCGCCCGGGCAGCCGGTAGACATCGGCCGCGACCACGTAGGGCTCCACCCCGTAGAGCCAGACCGCTTCCGCATCGCGGGCGTGCTCGATGGGATTGAGCATGCGCAAAAGCTGCACCGCCCGCTCCCCGTCCCCCTTGCGGGCCATGGCCATGGCCAGCCAGAGGGCGGCGTGCGTATACTGGCCGCCGTTCTCCCGTACCCCTGGGGGATAGCTCTTGATGTAGCCGGGCGAGGGTTCGGCTTTGTCGAAGGGCGGCGTAAAAAGCAGCACCAGACCTTCATCGGCGCGGACCAAATGCTGCCAAGCCGATTCCAATCCCTGATCCGCGCGCGCAGGGTCGGCACCGCCGGAAAGCCAGGCCCACGATTGGGGCAGGGAATCGATCCTCGCTTCCGTATTCAGCGCGGAGCCAAGCGGGGTACCATCGTCAAAGGTCCCCCGCAGATACCACTCCCCGTCCCAGCCGGCCTGTTCGACCCGCTTCATCAGGGCAGACCTCTCCTTTTCATAGGTTTGGCTCAGCTCCGGTTGTTGCAGGAGATTCGACAGTTCCGCCATCCCCTGCAACAGTTCACAGAGGAACCAGGCGAGCCAGACGCTCTCCCCTTTGCCTCCGGCCCCCACCTGGTTCATGCCGTCATTCCAATCCCCAGTTCCCATCAAGGGTAGGCCGTGGGGCCCGATGGTCAGGCCGCGTCTGACCGCGCGCCGGCAGTGCTCAAAAAGGGTGGCGCGTTCAAGGGTGACCTCAGGCGTGGAGAATACCTCATGCTGATCGTCTGCCAGCGGAGGGGCGTTGAGGAAGGGAACCTCCGCCTTGAGAATATCCTCGTCGCCGGTGGTTCGAACGTAATGCGCGACCACATAGGGGAGCCAGAGCAGGTCGTCTGAGATCCGCGAGCGGATCCCGGCCCCGGCAGGTTCATGCCACCAATGCTGGACATCCCCTTCCTTGAATTGCCGACTGGCAGCCAGCAGGATCTGGGCCCGGGCAAGTTCGGGCCGGGAATAAAGAAAGGCCAGGACATCCTGCAGCTGATCGCGGAAACCGAAGGCGCCGCCGGACTGGTAAAAAGCGGAACGGCCCCAGAGGCGGCAGCTTAAGGACTGGTATTGCAGCCAGCGGTTGATCAGCAGGTCGGCGGCCAGTTCGGGGGTATGCACTTCAATGGTGCCGAGCAGGTTATCCCACCAGGCTTTGCTCTGCTCAAGCGCCTCCTCCAGGGCATTCTCTTCCTGAAAGCGGAGCACCAGCTCCCGGGCCTGGGCCACGGAGTCGGCCTGGCCCAGCAGGCAGGTAATCTCCCGATGCTCGCCCGGCGACAATTCCAGGGTAACCCGGAGCGCCGCGCACGGATCCAGCCCAGCGCCGGTCCGTTGTGACAGCCGGGCCAGCTCCATGGCTGCCGGGTTAGCCAGGGAGCGGTTGCGGCCGATGAAGGCGGTGCGGTCGCCGCCGTAGGAGTCGGCCTGGGGCGTCATGGCCACGAAGGCGACCCGCTCCGGGTATTCGGGGTGGTAGCGGTTTTGCGCCAGCAAGGCCTGGGCCTCGTCATCCCAATTGGTCATTACATGCATCTGGGAGGTTTCGCGGGTCTCGCCCAGAGTCAATTCCACATAGTAGGTCAGCGAGAGCCTGCGCCTTCTGGCGGAACCATTGGTGAGCCGCAACCGTTGCAGTTTGATCGGCTGCCCCCCCTGCTCATCCACAGGGACGAAGACGGTCAGCTCCTGCTCGATCCCGTTACTGTTATGCTCGAAGACCGTATAGCCCGCCCCGTGCCTGGCCCGATAAGCGGTTTCCTCACGGATCGGCGCCGCAGTCGGCGACCAGAAAACGCCGCTCTCCTCGTCCCGGAGGTACAGCGCTTCCGAGGCCGGGTCCAGCACCGGATCGTTGGACCAGCCGGTCAGACGATTGCGCTGGCTGTTGCCGTACCAAGTGAAGCCGGACCCGGTTTCGCTGACCATGGTGCCGAAGGTCGGGTTGGCGATGATGTTCACCCAGGGTGCGGGGGTGTTGGTATTGGGGCCGAGATAGATCGCGTATTCACGCCCGTCCGGGGTGAAGCCGCCCAGACTGTTGAAGTAATGCAGCTCCATGAAGGGAAGCGGCGCCGAGGGCTCCCGGAGCGCCCGTTTTCGGCTCAGTCCTTCCATCAGCTCGGGAGCCTCCACCGGCATCCCCAATTGCTGGGGAAGCGTGCCGCGTGCCGCCACCAGCACGACGCTGGCCGCAAATTTGAGGAGCTTGAGATCTTCCTCCGGAATCTGCGCCGCGTTCTTCAGAAAGATGGCCCCCGCCCGATCCGTGGCGGCAAAAAGCGTATGGGCCTGGATCAACCGTTCCAGTCTTTCCTGGAGCGGCCGCTCATAACTCCCGGCTTCCTCGTTGAGAATCACCAGATCGGTTGAAAATCCGTGCATCCGCCAATAAGTATGGGCCTGGAGCATCTGGCGGGCCAGGCTGATATCCCGCGCTTCCGCAATAGTGACCAGGGCGATGGGCAGGTCGCCCGAGATGCCGTAGGGCCACAATCCGGCCTGGCCCTTGCGATTCTCAGCCAACCGTTCGCCGGTGGCACGCAAGAAGTGGTTGGGAAACAGCAGGTGACTTGCCAGTTTCTGAAATCGGCGCGCTTCATCAGCCTGGATGTGCAGCATCTGCAATTCCTGCTGAGCCGAGACCCAGGCAAAATCCATGGCCCGATTGATCTCATGGGGCTCACAGTATTTATCCATCAGCAACAGGACCTGCGCGCGGGTTGGCCCTGCGGCGAGCACCAGGGAAAGCTGGACCCGTTGGCCCGGTTCCAGGGTAAGATTACGCCGCAGGCTCAAGCTCGGGTCCAGGACAAAGCCCTGGCTGTTGCCGAGCTCTTGCCTCGCCCCCATGGGATTGGCAAGGGTTCGGCCGCGGCCGATGAAACGCATCCGGTCGGTTTCAAATTGCCAGCCTTCTTCCGGAGGGCAATCATCTCCGGCATGCTCAAATGTCAAGCGGTGGGCCACATACAGAGGCAGTTCATTTTCGCTGCGCGCTCTCCGGTAGGCGAGGAGCACCTGCTGCTCGGGGAGCGCTTCGGTCTGGATGAACAGCTTATTGAAGGCCGGGTGCTGGCGATCCGCGTTGTGGGACGCCATGGAAAGTTCCACGTAGCTGGTGAGGTTAAGGCTGCGGGCATGAGCGGAGCGATTGACCAGGGTAATCCGCCGAATCTCCACATCATCTTCCGGCGAGACGATGACCTCGGTCTCGGTATGCAGACCGAAGTCATCCCGCCGGAGCACGGCCCGATCGAGGGTAAAGTCCACGGAATACCCGGAAAGCTTCCCCCCCACCGGATGATAGGTGGTGGACCAGAGACGATCCGGCTCGACCTCATGGATGTAGCAAAAGGTTCCTTGGCCGTCACAGGTTGGGTCCGACCGCCAGCGGGTGAGTTCCTGCCCGCCCCACTGACTGTAGCCGCCCCCGCTGTTGGTTACCATTACCCCATAGCGACCGTTGCTGAGCAGCAGACTCTTGGGCGTGGTGGTATGGGGAGTGGTAAAGGTGCTGCTGGTCGGCACGACCGACTCTCCGCTCGGCAGCACGGGCTCCGTCTGGCGGGTCGAGGTCAGGTGCAGGGTAGGCAGGGTCGGGATGCGTTCCTGCAGGAGGGGCTCAAAGGCCCGCACCCGCGGATCGCTATGAAAGCGACGCGGGAACGGGTTGCCATGGAGGAAGTTGATGAGGGCCAGAAACGCCATGCCTTGATGATGGGCCATATAGGCCGCGACAATCACCCCGCGCCTGCTCTCCCGCTGCGGCTGTCGGCTGAAATCCATGGCCTCGTAATATCCGTAATCGCCGAGCAGCCCCAGGCCGGCCAGTTGTTTCAGATTCCGCACGGTCTCGCGCGGCTCCACGTTCAAGGCAAGCAGGGTGGCATAGGGGGCGACGACCAGCTGTTCCTCCAGGCCGCGTTTCAAGCCGAGCATCGGCACACCGAAGGCCTTGTATTGATAAGTCTTGTTGAGATCCATATTGCCGAAGGCGGACTCGGAAATGCCCCACGGCACATGCCGTTTGCGGCCGTAAGCGATCTGGGCCGCCACCGCTTCCCGAGCCGCCTTGTCCAGGAGCGAGTTGCCGTAGGAGTGCTGAAACAAGAGCGGCATCAGGTATTCGAACATGGTCCCGGCCCAGCTGAGCAGCACCCGCTGCCGGCCGATCGCGCCGTAGAGGCGGCTCATGGAGAACCAGTGTTCCAAGGGTACATCGCCCCGGGCAATGGCGACGAAACTTCCGAAGCGCGCCTCGCTGGCCAGGAGATCGTAACTGGAACTGTCCAGAATATCGGTGGAAACATTAAAGCCGATGGCAAACAGCTTGCGTTTGGAATCATAGAGAAATCGCATGTCCAGCGCTGCCGACAGCGCACGGACGTTGACGATCAACGCCTCCGCCATGCCCAGGGTTTCCCCGGCCAGCCACTGTGCGGTAGAGAAGGCCTCGATAACCCGGTCGAGCCAGACGGCCAGGGGCGCAACCACCGCGGAAACCTCTCCCCGGATCGCGGTGAGGATCAGAATGGAGCTTACCTGGCCATGGGCAAGATCGTGCAGCGACGGTGATCGGGAGAAATCATGTTGGATGGCGAGCAGGGCCAGCGGTCCCAAGGGGGCAAGCTCCGCCTCGCTCTTTTCCGCGAGGATTTCAATCCAGGCAAGATAACGGTTCGAGTTCGTTATCCAGGCGGCGGCCTGCTCCTCCAGCTCCTTGGCCCACGGTGTCGCTCCCGCGGCAGCAACCACGGAGCTGACCTTGGCCTCTGCCCCTCGTTGCAGGCGGAGCAGGTCGATGATGGAGGCTGGGGGGGCATTCCACTCGCGCAAGAGAGCAGCAAGGGTCTGAAGAGCAACATCGGCAATCCCTTCCTGAGCCAGAATTTCTCCGGTGTCCGCGAGGCCGGCAAAGGCTTTGTCGTCCAGGAGGGGGGCGTGTACCAGCTCGCCGAGTCCCTGCTCCAGTGCCCACAGGGCTCCGAGAAGATTGCCGCTGTCAACGGCGGAGACATAACGGGGCTCAAGGGGAGCCAGGGTCTGGATATCGTACCAGTTCAGGAGATGGCCTTGGTAGCGTTCCAGAAGGGTGAT
>DASWIU010000078.1:0-12140 GCA_036397515.1 Desulfurivibrionaceae bacterium
ACCTGGTGCTCGGCTTAGGCACCCTCCACTGCCTCACCCAGCAGCAGCCTGCGCTCTAGTTCTCGGCGCGTGTCCGCAACGGTTGTCATCCCGCTTGTCCCGAGCGAAGCGAGGGAAGCGACCCCACCCTTTCGGCGAAAGGGCGGAGTCGAGGGACCCGCTTTTGGTTTTCTCCCTGCGCCAGTCACGGGTCGCCACCCGTTTCTGGAGCGCCCCGCGAACGCGTTCCAACGCGTTCTGTACGCATTTCGGACTGCTCATCGAGGAAAAATATCGGCGGCATTCCGGCATTAGCCGTGGCCCTCCCCGCGGTGGCGGGGACCGGATGCCGGCCGCGCTGTTGACTATTAGCTCTTAACTGTTAACTATTGACTGTCCTTTCCACGCCCGGGTGGCGGAACTGGCAGACGCTGGGGACTTAAAATCCCCTGGCCCGCGAGGGCCGTGTGGGTTCGACCCCCACCCCGGGCACCACATTTCAACAATTTAGTGCATTACAAGCCACTCTTGTTCTCTTCGCGGCACCTGAACCCTGGATCAACGCTCGTGCTTTGCAGCTCCGTCTCCAACGGAAAGGCTTGCTTGGGCCGACGAGCTGGCGGCAACCAGCTCGCCGATCTTGTATTTTACGTCGCGCGAAACCAGCGTGTGTTGGCCGACTATCCGGACATTGGCTGTGGCTTCCGAAGCCGTCTGCAGCCACATTCCCTCCACCTCGCCGTAAAGAAGCACAAGGCGCACCTCCCGCACCCACCAGGAAGGGCTCTTGGCAGGCTCGCCCTCGGCGCGGCGAAGCAGGTAGGTGTCGGCATCGACCCAGATGTTCCCGCGGAGCAGCTGTTTGTCTTTGCGCTTGGGAAGCAGCTCAAGCACGTAGCAGCGTTGGCCCTCTACGTCTTCCTCGCGGAGGAAGCGAAAATCATAATTGGCCGGTGAGATTTCGGTCGCAGCGTACTCTTTTGTAATCTTCGCTTCATTTGCCAGGATTCGGCGGACGATTTTTTCTCCCCATCCAGTGCCGGTGGTCTGCTCGATGGCGTACTGTATGAGGTTCGGGGGAACGAAGGCTACATCGGCAGTGACCTGGGACTTGGCGTCATGTCTTTCCTTGCCAAACAGCTTGTAGTCGCGCGTAACCGTATAGGGACGAAAGCGCGCCCGGTTTTCCGCCCGGGCCTGCGCCATGCGCACTACAATGGCTTCCAGGTGGGGGGCTGGGCTCCCGGCCTGAGCTGACGCTGAGGCCACTCCGGCGGCCAAGCAGAGCAATAGAAACCACCAGGTTCGTTGCCGTACGCCGACGCCCCGGATGCGTACGAATAAGGGTTGCGTTTTCATCATCGGACCGATCCCGGTCTCTCTTATACCCCGGGGGCGTTCGCGCGTCTGTCAAGTACGGCTCACGGGTCGGGTCTTAACTGCTCAGCCCATGCCCACGGCCCTCTGTGGTCTGCCTGTCCGGCGCAGGACCTCGCTGATCCCGCGCCCCTTCCCGGAATCTACACCTCAAGGCCCGCTACGAGAATGCGGCAAATGAATCAGTTCATTTGGTTGAGGCTTGGTCCGATTGATTCCGTTGTGCACCTTTTTGCAAGACGCCGACGAGATGCCGGCCGGCCGCAGTCGTGGCGACCTGATTGCCCAGCACAATCTCTCGGGCTGTGATCTTGCGCCCGTAGATCCGGCTGCTGGCGTCATTGTCGGGGCGAAGCGTGGACCCCTGGAGGGAAATGCCGGCAAAGAGACCGCGCGAACGAGAGTAGGCGAGTATCTCCGCCCCCATGTACGCATCGGTGGCGGCTTGAGCGTCACGGCCTTTGGGACCGGCGGCGACGGACACCCCTGCACCCAACTTAACCTTGCTGTCGAGAATGGAGTCTGCGCCTTTCCTGTTCATGACCAGGAGAACCACGTCGGTAGCTTGTCCGCCGATTTGAGCACCAAAGCTGCCGCCTTCCAGTGCATACATGGCTGGGGCGCCCCACGGCCCGTTGAAGTCTTTGCCCGTGCGGCAGACCATCGCCCCGCGGCCATAGCTTCCGCCGAATATGAAGGCTGCCTTCTTGACGGACGGAAGAACGATGACGCACTCGGTTTTCTGCAGCAGCTCTTGCGGGATGTTGTCGGGCACGTCCAGGATTTCTTGCATCACAACCCCGGACTGTGTCAGACGGTTTTCTTCTTTGGTTCCGGCCGAGAGCGTGACGGCAATAAACAGAAAGCATGTAACCAGAGTCAATTTTCGTATCATCGCTGACCTCCATAGTCAGTACTGCTGACGTTCGATTTCTTCCCTATGACTTATGCCTTGCGCCTATGACCAGCAAGGCAACCCCGCCTGCCAATGCCAGTCCTCCGAGTATGGGAGGAAGGGGAAATCGCTCATGAGTCTCGGTCGTGGCATGCATCGGTCCTATATCAATCACGGTTTCCTGACGGTTGTAATTGATACCCTGATAGACAAGGGCCAGCACACCCAGAATGACCAACACAATCCCAATCACAATGATCGGTTTCATACTTTTTCCTTCCCCACCGGCGTCCGCCTGCACGGCCCCGCCGAACGGCAATAGTTGTGAGAAGGGGACCCGGACGCCGGGTTCCCCTCTCCGTTTTTCTGCTCCTACGTCCCGGTTAGTTGAGTACTCTTCGGCCTTGTAGGAGCCTGATCACAACCACAGCGAGGGCCACAAGCAACAGCAGGTGGATGAACCCGCCAAGGGTGTAGGCGCTCACCAATCCCACAAACCACAACAGAAGCAGAATCATGAATATTGTCCAGAGCATGTTGTTCCTCCTTCTCTGACAACCGCCTCCCACCAGATCTAGCTGGCAGTTGGCGGCACCACTCTTATACCTTTAGGGTAGTTGGGCTGTCAGTTCAGTAGGGCTCAGGTGTCTGGTTACAATAGCTCATCCCCGCTTAGGGAGAGGCAGGGCTCCTGTGCGCGCGGACGATGAATCTCCGGGGTGCGGGGCCCACAAAATCGAACGGGTAACAAGTCACCAGGGTCAGAATGGCGTCGTCGGAATCGTCCAGCACTTCTATGGCCTCGGGCTCGACCACTTCGGTGGAGTCCACGCGATAGCGGTACGATCCGGTTAGCGTCGTCAGCATGATTTCATCATCCTTGCGGATATGGCGCAGGGCTCTGAAAAACGTGTCCCGGTGTCCTGCGATCGCGACGTTCCCTGGCTGGCCCGGAAGCGCCGTGCCCGGGAAATGCCCGACCGCCCGTCGCAGAGTCCTGTCGTCGATGCCTTCCATGATCATCGCCGTCAGGCCGATTCTCTCTATTTCGATCCGCCCGAACGGAGCACCCGCGCGGGCAACCAGGCCAGGGCCAGGACTCTCGGCACTCGCACGGTTCGCCTCGGCCAGCACTGGAGGGAGGCGTTCACTGCTGCCGACAGACGGTCTCACCCTCTCCAACGCTTGCTGAAATCGCCAATCTTGGTAGGCCTGGTAGAGCTGGGCGTCGAGCAGCACAAAGCCGCAGTAACTCAGGATAAGAATGCCAGTGGTAAGAAAGAAGTGCCGGCTCCATAGGACAATCGAATTGGTTCTGGACGTCATGGTTGGTGGCGGGCTTCGGGCAACGGGCGCGGTTTCGCAACAGCGTAGTAACCAGCACGAGTGCGGACCGACAAGCGTTCACGGTCCGGCGTCCCGGCCTTTACTCGTATGGCGCGATAGGTCCCGTCCTGCTTCCTATTCGTGGGTACGTAGGCGATGGTGTACTGGTTGCGGATATCACGAGCGATCTGTTCACAAATGGGGACAACATGCTGCACTGACCCCGGCAAGAAAGCCTCGCCGCCGGTGGCCCTGGCAAGCCGCTTGAGCACACCAGGGTTCCGGTCGGGATCGTCCGGTTCAAAGAGGCCCAGGGTGTAGATGATGGCGTCGGACTGCCCCGCCATGGCCATGATCTGGGCCACGGTGTGTTGGCTGGCATTGTCGGCCCCATCGCTGACCACGATCAGCACTTTCTTATCCTGTTTACCCTTCTTCAGGTGCGCGAGCGCCGCCGCGATAGCGTCGTAGAGCGCCGTCATGCCGTCGGCCTTAACCCCGGACAGAGCCACGCGCAATTGATCCTCGTTGTCCGTGAAGGGCGTGTTGTCGGGAAGGCCGAAGGAGACATTCTCGTTGAAATTGACCACGAACATCTGGTCCTCCGGGTGGCTGGAGCGGACAAACGCCAGGGCGGCGGCAACGACTCTAGCGCGCTTCGATTTCATGCTGCCGCTGTTGTCGACCACCAGGCCGACCGTGACCGGGGTATCTTCGCGGCTGAAAATCTTGATTTCCTGTGGGACTCCGTCCTCGAAAACCTGGAACTCTTCCTGACCGAGTCCTGAAACCAGAATCCCCTGGTGATTGCGCACGGTGGCGTGCACGACCACCAGGTCGACATCTACTCTGATGGTGTCCTGGTCGGCCTGCGATGGCCCGTCAGCTGGCGGCCGGGCAAAGCTGGGTAGAACCAACAGAAGGATAAGCGCGACCATACATCGGTTGCTGGAAGCAGACTCCTTCCTGGAGCCTACTCCCGCGCCCAAAAACTCCCGGCCCCGCATGATTCACCTCCCCCTTGCCGGTGAGGTCCGAGGGAGAAATGGGTTCGCCAGCTCTCTGGCCTACTCGAGCCTCACGCTGATAGCCCGTGAGCCCATCCGGGCGGGGAACTGGCCCATGGGCATGGGGGGCAGGCGAATCATACTCCACCTCCCAGCCCCAGAGCCCCCTTCACAACAAAACCTGCAGGCTCGGTCGGCTCGCTACAGGTACAGGGTCAAGTAACCTGGCCCTGCCGCAAGCCGTCCGCCCCGCAATGTTTCACGTTTCACGTAGCCTTCTCTCTCTGCGGAATGCCAAGCGGCCTGGGTCTGAGTGGCTGTGCGTCAAGCAATGAGTATTCCCTTTCCCGCCCGCAGTCCAAACACACCCGATAGCTCGGCTCCGTGCGCATCACCCTCCCGGAACGATTCCGAGGCTTCATCGGCCAGGTTTCGTTCCGGTGAGAGCAGGCGCCAAACACCGAGAGCAAAAGGCGAAGATTCATGGTTACTCCTACTTCCTAGGCCTTGGCTACCTTTACTTTGGCCTGCTTCGACTTCCGGCCAAACGAAAGAGCAATGCCTGCGCCCACCGCCAGCAGCCCAGCCAATGCCAAAAGCGGCAAGAAGCCGGCTGTTTGCGGCAAGAGCTCTGCTCTTTGTTCCGGCTGGGTCTGAACCACCCGGGCTACTGGAACCTCTTCCCCGGTAGGTGTCACAGCCACGATCGGCGCCCGCTCTATAGTTTCGGGTGTCAGTTCGACGGTCGTCGCGAGGACGGGCTCGTGTACGATTCTCGCCAACTCGACCGCTCTTTTCTTGTCATAGACGAATTCGTGGCCCCAGTTGTCTCCTGGATAGAACCACGTCCGGATGGCTTCCGGCTCGCCGGCCGCTCGTTCCCGAAACGTCATTACCGTCTTGCCGGTCGACAGCGCGCGGTAATTCGCAATTGCCAGAATGGTCGTATACACGTGGGTTTCGTCTTCGTTGAAGATGCGGACGATGTGCCGGTTGGAGGGCGAAGCCACGAGCTTGAAGACATACGTACCCGGAGGCAGGACCTGAGCGCCGACGCCCGGAACCTCGACCGGTACGTTGAATGTCACGATGGTTTTCTTGTTGATCTCGTCGGCCTTCACCCCCGGCAGAAGCGCCAGGGCCACGAGGGCCAAACAAGAGACGATCACTACAGCTTTGAATCGACTCATTGTTTCTCTCCTTATTACGCAGATAGTTCAGCCACTTTCAAGTACACGACAATACGCTGGCGTGATTTCCGTGTCTGTTCACTACTGGTCGCGCGATTGGTCAAAATTGCTCGTACCAGGCACTCCGAAATCGTCGGGCGCGGCAGCGGCGATTACGTACAGCCAGCACGGCGTAATGACACCCGTGCCAAAAAGACAAGTAATTGACCAGGTGTACACGCGTGGCGCCGCTCCCCGCCAGAATGTTTTTCAGCAGGTGGCGAAAACCGCCATCACCCAACCGCAGGTTCGTTCACCTACCCAACACGGATCCGGGAGAGGGAACTAAGAACGCCAAAAACCTTCAGAAGCCACAGGATCACGGCAATGATCACAACAGCATTCAAGATGCCCTTGATGGTTCTGGCCATCGGTATGAAGCTGTTGATCAGCCAGAGGATGACACCGACCACGATCAGGACCACAATTACTTGAACGATAGGCATAAACTGTTGACCTCCCGGCTATTTCGCACGGCCGCCCCTCCAACCTGACTGAAGGGTTGCGCTCTCCGCTCCATTCCCTTGAAGGAAGTGGGGGCCACCCGCAAGATTCAGTTCGGCGACAACCGAACTTAGCGACTGGCCCCCGGTCGGGTGTAGGAGGGCAATCAGAGAATCAGTTTTCATCAATGCTTCTCAGCTCGAAGAACGTCAGGAGACTCGAACCTCACTGCTCCCCCGGCCGCCGGCTGGGCGTGTCCGTGCGCCAGGCAGCCGAACCCACTGCCAGAGAGGGAACCCGACCCCTTGGGTTCCCTCTCTGTTTTGTTCTGCCCCCACGTCCTACTCACCTAGCGGAGCCGGGCTGAACTGAACATCTTTTCGAAGGCGCGGTTGTAGCCGTCGAATTCGCCCTCGGGCGCCACGGCGACGAAGTACATCAACCCCTCGGGCCGCAGCACGGTGACCAGCCAGTTGCGCTCGCGGGTGTTGGCGAGCGGAGAGTCGTTGGTCAGGACCGTGGAGAGCCCGCGCTCGCCGGCGATCCGGATGGCTTGGCGCTGCTGGATAACGCGCATCTGTGGATTGTTGCGGCGGAGCTCATCGATTAACTGATCGGTGGCTTGTTCGACCGTCAGGGCTGTGGTGCCGCCTTGGCCGTAGCCTTCGGACTGAAGACTCTGGTAGTAAACCTGCTGCGGCTGGAAGAGGTTAACGATCATGCCGTAGGCAACCGTATCATTGCCTTGCCCGTCGGCAATGATGCCGCCGGTCGGGGCGAACATGGCGGCGTCTCCCTGGACTTGGCCGTAGGCGCGCCAGTTCTCCGGGTGGTCGATGCGCACCAGGCTGTTTTCGAAGCGCTGAACGCTGGTGGACGGCAGTTGGGGACGCCCGGAGCTGCCGCTGGCGGGATCGCCGCTGTTATCCGCGAGAAATCGGGCAGAAGAGAGCATCTTTTCGAAGGCGCGGTTGTAGCCGTCGAATTCGCCCTCGGGCGCAACGGCCACGAAGAACATCAACCCCTCGGGCCGCAGTACGGTGACCAGCCAGTTGCGCTCGCGGGTATTGGCGAGCGGAGAGGCGTTGCTCAGGACGGTGGAGAGCCCGCGCTCGCCGGCGATTCGGATGCGCTCGTGTTGCTGGATGACGCGCATCTGTGGATTGTTGCGGCGGAGCTCTTCGATTAGTTGATCGGTGGCCTGTTCCACCGTCATGGCCGGGGCGCTGCTCTGGCCGTAGCCTTCGTCGGACTGAAGACGCCGATAGTAATCATCTTGATAGTAATCATCCCGATGCGGCTCGTAGACGTTGACCAGCATGCCGTAGGCAAGCGCATGATTGCCCTGACCGTCGGCAATGACGCCGCCCGTCGGGGCAAAGGTCACGGCGTCTCCCTGGCCGTTGGCGCGCCAGTTCTCCGGGTGCTCGATGCGCACCAGGCCGTTTTCGAAGCGCTGAACTTTGCTGGACGGCAGTTGGGGACGTCCGGAGCTGGTAGGAGGCGCTGACGCCAACTGACTCCCCTGCTGCGGAGCCGCCGGCTGTGACTGCGCGTAGCGCTTGATGTCGCGGAAGTCGCCGGAATCCGTGTTGGAACCGCGCGGGTTGCCGCCCAGTCTGTCCACTTCCATGTTCACGAGCTTCGTCCGGTTTTCCGGATTGGGGTGGCTGGAGAAAAAGTCCGGCGGTTGCCCACCCTTGCTCTCAGCCTGAATCTTGTCGAAGAACTGGGCCATGGCTCGCGGATCGTAGCCGCTGTCGTAGAGGATTTGCGTGCCCAGCGCGTCGGCTTGTCGTTCGGCGTCGCGGGAATACTTCAACAGCAGGCTGTTCACCGCAAAGCCGGCGCCCAACTGGGCCAATACCGCGCGGGTGGACTCGCTGCCCAACTGGCCGGCCAGAATAGCCAGCGGCACCTGGGCCACGTAGGCTTTCGAGGCCTGGTTGGTGCCATGGCGCAATGCTACGTGGGCGATTTCGTGCGCCATCACGCCGGCGAGCTGCGATTCATTGTCAGCCGCTTCGATGGTGCCGCGGTTGATGTAGAGGAACCCCCCCGGCAAAGCGAAGGCGTTAATGGAGCTGTCGTTCACGGCTTTGAACTGGTAGGGGTATTTTGCTCCGGGTGCTTTCTCCGCCAGCTTGCGGCCCAGGTCATTCAGATAGCGGTCCACGCGAGTGTTGTTCCACATGGGCAACTGGCGCTCGGCGTCGGCCGAAACCTGGGTGCCGATTTCCACGTCCTGTTGCACCGAAAACAGGTTCCACCCCGGCTTCAGTTGGGTTCGCTGAGCCTGCGCGGCTGGAGCCAACAGCAACGACAAAACGGCCACCAGAACCACAGCCGGGCGAAGCGCGCCCTGGATTCTCCTTGCATGACCTCTAGTCATTGTCTCTCCCTCCAAAAAGTTTGATCGGGCCTTTAGGGCCGGCGGTCGAACTCCGCGCGGCTCAGCATTCCATCGCGGTTGGTATCCAGGCTGTCGAACAACCCGGCGTCACCGCGCCACCATCCCTCGCCGTCATCGCCGCGGGCAAACTCATCCCGGCTCAGCACGCCGTTGCGGTTGTCATCCATGCGCTCGAAGGCGCGGCTGTCGCCAGTCCACTCGCTGCGCGAGATGACACCGTCATTGTTGCGGTCCAGGCCGGCAAAGCGGTCCTGGCGGTCATCGCCCCGCGCGAACTCATCCCGGCTGAGCGTGCCGTTGCGGTTGGTGTCCATGCGGTCGAAGGCGCGGCTGTCGGCTCGCCATTCGCTGCGCGAGATGACGCCGTCATTGTTGCGATCCAGGGCGGCGAAGCGGTCCTGGCGCCGTTCGTCCGCAGTCGGGTCGTCAGACCCGGTGCCAGGCCGACGGGCGCCCGGGCGAACCTCGTCCCCGGAAAGGACGCCGTCGCCGTTCCAGTCCTGGTTGGCAAAGGAGTTGTCGGCTTCGCCGCGCCACTCCTCGCGGGTGATGATGCCGTCATTGTTGCGGTCCAGGCCGCGGAACCTCATCTCGCCCTGCTGTTTTGCCTGTTTCTTTTCGGACTTGGCCTGAGACTTCGCGTCGTTCGGCTGGGACGTTTCCGGTTTCGATTGCTTGGCCTTGGACTTGTCTTGTCCCTGGCTCCCTTGCTGGGCTTGGGCAAAAGCCGGGAGAGACGCGGTGGAGAAAGCAAACGCTAATAGAACGGCGACACCAAACAGTTGTTTTTTCATGCATTCCTTATATCCCTGCTGTCGTTCGGAGGTCAGTTCAATGCCGAACACACGTCTGTTCAGAATTGCTCACCGCAGTTGGGGGCCACGAGGGACAGCCAGCCATCAACGGGCCACGCATATGCGGCTAAGGCAGTGAATGGTCAAAAGAGAACAGACACACGCCCCTGCCGCTGCTAGGGTGTCGTCGGATTGGCAGGCCATATCACCTGCCATCTTCACGCCAGGAAGCGAGGAGACGAAATGATGAAGAAGCTGTCCCGCGTAGTGAGTCTTGCAACCATCGCCGTAACGATTCTACTAGTGAGCGGAGCAGCGGCAATCAGTCAGCAAGGGCAGAGCGGAACGACCCCCAGCGGCAAACAATCGCAAGGCGCGATGCCCCAGCATCAGCATCCGCAAGGCATGATGGACATGTCTGCGATGAAGCAGGAGCCGCACCATCTACTGGCGATGGCCTACAGAGGCAACCTGGTGAACTTCGCCAAAGCCTTGCGCCATGAAGCAAACCGGACGACGAAACCCATTAACCTCGAATTTGCGCGCGCGGCGGTTGCAGAGATGAAGCGGAACTTCGATCAGATGCAACAGAACCATCAGGATCACATGAAAACGATGGATGAAAAGATGAAGGCGCAAATGGCCGAGATGATGAAGCAGATGGACGCGCACCACGCGGCAATCCAGGAACATCTCGCCGCACTGGATACGGAAGTTCACACCAGCGCGCCGGACTCCAAGAGCATTTCAAATCACATCAATGAAATCCTCAAGCAGTGCGAGGGCATGGGGAAGATGAATGGCGGGCCGATGGAACACAAGACGGCCGCACCCAAAGAACACAAAATGGACTGAGGCTGGATCCCTCCGGCGTCACTTCGGGCGCTAGTCGTGCAGGACAACGGTGAGCAGGCCGCTATGGACCTTCAACCCGCCCAACCCGCCGTCGTAGTCAACAAAGCCCAGCTTCTTGAACTTATTCATGAAATGGCTGACCCGCGACCGGGTGGTGCCGACCATTTGCGCCAAGCTTTCCTGATTGACTCGGGGAAGCACCGATTCGGCTTTACTTTCCTTGCCAAAATGAGACAGCAGCAGGAGAGCCCGAGCCAGGCGCTTCTCGCTGGAGTTGAAAAGGTGGTCGACCAGGTCTTCTTCGTATCGGATGTTGCGCGACAGCAGATGCGAGATGAACAATTCCGAGAAGTCGTGCTGTTCGTGGAGCAAGCGCACCACCAGCGGCTTCTCCGTCCTGATCAGAGTGCTGTCCGTCAGCGCGGTAGCCGTCGCCATGCGCAGCGGCTGATGGGCGAGGCACCCCTCGCCGAAGAACTCACCTCCCCCCAGAACGCCAACGATGGCTTCCTTGCCCTGTTGCGAGGTAACCGCGAGCTTCACCTTGCCTTCTCGGATGAAGAAGACGGAATCCGCAGGTTCTCCTTGCCTGAAGATGGTGCGGTTGGCAACGTATTCAATAACAGTTTTCCCGGCGGAGGTCGCCGGGAGGGCCTCGGCCCAATCAACTGGCGGGTTCTTTTTGCGCGCCATAACAGTCCCCAGAATTAACTCCCTCTGCTTCTCCGCCAGCGGCCTTTGCGTACGCTCCATAACAGCCCCCATCGGCTGGCCATTGCTAAAACTAGCCCATAGGGCTCTTGCTGCACCCACTTGAATATAGATTTCGCCGCCGAAAGTATCAATCCGCCCCAGGCTGATTGTTTCGTAGGACCGGGGTGGGGTGGCTTGTAGGTGTTTGCCCTACGCGGAGGCCGCAGAAGGGGTTGCAGGCTGGACGCCCGCCCACAGTCAAGGCTTTCTCAAGTCACCAGGCCGTTTCGGATCGCGTACCGGATGATTTCGGCGTTATTCTTGACGCGGAGCTTTTCCAGGAGCCGCGCGCGATAGGTGCTGATGGTTTTTGGACTTAGTGACAGTTCTCTGGCAATTTCCGTAACCGTCTTTCCCGAGGCAATACAGCACATGATTTCATACTCGCGGTCGGAAAGCGTCTCGTGCGGCGCGCGAGTGGAATCCTTTCTGAGGCCCAAGGCCAGTTTTTCGGCCAGCGTGGGGCTTACGTATTGCCCCCCGGCCAGGATCTTGCGGATGGCATTCACCAACTCCTCGGGAGCGCTTTCCTTCGTCAGGTAGCCTTCCGCGCCCGCCTTCAGGACCCGAACGGCAAATTGGTCTTCCGGGTGAACACTCAGAACCAGAACCGGGAGTCTCGGCCGTGCGGCCTTTACTTCCTTGAGGAGATCCAGGCCGCTTCTTCCCGGCAGGGTGATGTCGAGCAAGGCGACATCCCACTCTTTTTTCCAAATCTGCTCCAGCGCCTGCTGCGCAGTGGAGGCTTCTCCAAAGGCGGCCCCGCGGAACTCATCGGAAAGCAGCTCCCGCAAGCCCCGCCGGACAACAGCGTGGTCGTCGACGATGAGGACTCGTATCATGGCCGGGCGCCAGATCCCTCCGATGACCGGAGCGGAATCCAGGCGGTGACGCGCGTCCCTTTCCCCGGAGCGCTGGAGATCTCAACCCGGCCGCCCAGGATGGCGGCGCGTTCCCGCATGCCCAGCAGACCCAGGGATTTCGAAGAGGAAGAGTTTGCCGGATCGAAGCCCCGGCCGTTGTCGCGTATCAGCAGGACAAGCCCGTCCAGTCGCTTCTTCAGGACCA
>DASWIU010000079.1:0-2636 GCA_036397515.1 Desulfurivibrionaceae bacterium
GTACACTCCGACCGGTAGGAGCGGCTTCAGCCGCGATAATCCCTTCGATATTTAACCGCCGGAGCAATAATCAGATATTTTTTTGTTAGGAGTCCATCCCTGTATCGAACCCGGAAGGGCCCATGCCATTCTTCTCCCCCCAGGCATGGTGGGTGGCCAACAGGGCCAGATACCTGGCCTCACTGGCCCGCAGTCGCTCGGACAGGGTGGTGGCCAGGTTCCGGTAGAGCTTGAGACAGAGCTTCGGGTTGTTGTGGCGGAGCACCGTTTCGTTCAAGACCAGGGCCACGGTTTTTTTGAACGCCACCACCGAGGCGGAGCGCGGCATGTGGTCGATCATCGACATCTCCCCTACACAGCTTCCATCCCGCAGGGTTTCAAGCTCCACCCGTTTTCCTTCGGTTTCGGTAAGCACGATAACCGCGCCGGAAATGATCATGTACATCTTGGTGCCCGAGGTGCCCTCGCGGATCAGATAGTCGCCCATGGCAAACTCCTCCTTTCTGGAGGCGCGGAAGATCTCGTACAGCTCCTCTTCGCTGAAGTCGGCAAAAAAGAGGTAGCGCTGCCGCAGCCGCTCGACGATCTCCTTTTTATCAAAGGAAAAACCCGTTTTCCCGCCGCTTTTTTTCTTCTCCAGGGAATTGAGATACAGTTCCAGGGTGTCGCCGAACTCCTCGGCGCTCTGGTAGCGCTCGGCCCGAGGCTTGGCCAGGGCCCGCATGATGATGCTGCTGATCTCCGGGTCAATGCCGGGAAACTCGCGGAGCGGTTTCGGGTTGTGGGAAAGCACTGATTCCAGCTGGGCATTGAGATTTTTTCCGGCAAAGGGCTTTTCGCCGCTCAGCCATTCATAGGCGAGAACCCCCAGGGAAAAGATGTCGCTGCGCTTGTCCAGCTCTTCGTTGCGGATTTGTTCCGGCGACATATACAAGGGGGTGCCGGGAATCAAGCCCTCTTCGTCGATGTTGCCTTCGATGCTGCCGAAGCAAGAGGTATCCATCACCCGGGCAATTCCGAAGTCGGTGATCTTGGGGAGCCGGCTCTGCGTCAAGATCATGATGTTGGCCGGTTTGATATCCCGGTGGAGGATGCCCCGTTTGTGGGCAAAATGCAGGGCGCGGGCCACCATGGCGATGAGGTTGAGCTTTTCCTCGTTGGAGAAGGGGGCCTGGCTGCGGATCAGCTCCCTGATGTTTTCGCCCTCGATATACTCCATGACAATGTAGGTTGCGCCGTCCCACACCCCCATGTCGAACACTGCGGTGATGTGGCTGTGGTCGAGGTTGCCGACAATGCGGGCTTCGTGCAGAAAAGAGTCCATGGCCTTTCGCCGCTGCTGTTCGTCTTTGCAGCGGTCGATCCGCATGCACTTGACGGCGACCTTGCGGTGGATGAGTTCGTCCAGGGCAAGATAGACCTCGCCCATGGCGCCCAAGCCGATTTGCCGGACAATGCGGTAACGGCCGATGGTTTGCGGAATCTCTTTGTGCACCGTGGCTGCCTGCTCCTCTGGTTGAAATTGTTGCGCTGCCAGATCAGGATATATACCGGCCTGGCGCATGGCAAGTTTTTTGCGGTTGCGGTCGGCGCTTCACCATTGAGAGGGGGGTAACGCCGGGGCGGGAATTACTGCCGGAGGAGAAAAGCTTGGGGGGCGTGGAAGTCGGGCTTTTTTGCCGGGTGGGCCAAAGCCCAGTAGCTCAGCCGGGAATCCCGATGCTCAAGCACGGCGCTGATCCCAACCCGGAGGGAGGCATGCTCCGCATGGAGGCTGCCGATCCCAAGTTCGACGGTTAGGGAGAAAGAGTCCGGGGTGCGGCTTATTTGGGTAAGCGGTTCGGCAACCCGCTCTTCCCGGCGCATGCCGGTGCGGTAATCGGTAAAGGTGTAAACATTCCAGGCTCCGCTCGGGGCAAGGTTCAATTCCCAGTAGTTTTTTTGTCCCTCTTCCGCCCAGAACATCTCCAGGCAGGTGGCTTGCCAGAGACCATCGCGCCGTGTCCTTTCCGCCGGAGGCGGCAGGGCGAGGTCAGCCATGTTCCCTTGCAGGACAAAGGAAAGCGTCAGTCCCGTGGGGATGCGCTCGATGCTTCCTTGAATGGTCACGGTGCCGGAATCCTGGCCTGGGAAAGGGTGCAGGCGGAAATTGGTCATGGCCTTTGGCAATCCCGGACGATATTTCTGATCTCGTTCTCCTGCGCCTCGATGCTTTGGCAGAGGGCGAATTGAATCATTGCCCTCTGCAGGTTCTGCCCCGGCCTTTTGACCTTGAAATATATGTCACCGGCCAGATGGTCGGAAAAAAAGCGCAACCCCAGCTCAAAGGCGATGAGGCGGACTGCGTCATAGATGTAGTGGTAATCGGCAACGGAAAAAAACGGGGCAACCTGGGGCAGGTAGCCCCGGAGGATGGCGCTGCAGTAGGCAAGGTTGAACGAGACCTCCGTTAGGGGAGCCTCTTCGCCGGCCGGATTGCAGCAGGAGCGGAGGCAATCGCCGAGATCGTAATGGAGCAGGCCGGGCTTGACGGTGTCCAGGTCGATGAGGCTGACCGCCCGGCCGGTATCGCGGCTAAAGAGGATGTTGGCCAGCTTGGGATCGCCGTGGATCGGGCAGGGGTGCAGCTCTCCCCG
>DASWIU010000080.1:0-6847 GCA_036397515.1 Desulfurivibrionaceae bacterium
TGGTGGGCATTGGTCAGCAGGTTGACAAAGACCTGGCGCAGCCGCTCGTTGTCAAAGCAGGTTCCGGGCAGATTCTCGGCCAGGCAGCGGTGGATAAAGATATGATCCATGTTCAGGGTGTGGTTGACAATGGCCAGCACCTCCTCCAGACACTGGTTGAGATCGCCATAGAGCTTGTTGTGCTCCTGGGCCTGCCGGGAGAAATTGAGCAGATCGGCAACGATCCGCCGGCAGATCTTTGCCTGTTTCTCGATGATCCCCAGGGTCTCATGCACCTCGGTTTGCTCGGCAAAATCCTCCTCCAGCAGCTGGGCATAGCCAAGGATAATCCCGAGCGGGGTATTGATTTCGTGGGCCACCCCGGCGGCGAGCTGTCCCACCGAGGTCATTTTTTCCGAGTGCACCAGCTGTTCCATCATCTTTTTAAAATGGGTGAGATCCTTGGCGATCCCCTGACAACCCTGGATCGCCCCGGCCCGATCCGTAATGGCCGAGGCGGTGATCATCAGATACAAGGGGCCATCCTCCCTGCCGACAAATTCCGCCTCGAAATCCTTGACCTGCCCGTCCGAGGCAAGCAGGGCCCGATACTGGTCCCCGCGCTCCCGGTCGAGAAAAAACTCGGCCAGGGGTTGGCCGATAATATCCTGCCGCCGCTTGACCCCCAAAAGGCGCAGGCCGCTTTCGTTGATGTCGCAAATCCGGGCCGCGGCATCGCAGAAATAGATCATATCCTTCGAGCCTTCAAAAAAGCCGCGAAATTTCTCCTCGGACAGCCGCAGATCAAGGGTACGCTCCTCCACCTGCTGTTCCAGGGTCTGGTTCAACCGGGACAGGTCGGCATGCGCCTC
The DNA here is from genome assembly GCA_036397515.1 of Desulfurivibrionaceae bacterium. Lineage (GTDB taxonomy): Bacteria > Desulfobacterota > Desulfobulbia > Desulfobulbales > Desulfurivibrionaceae > Thiovibrio. The sequence continues at coordinate 852 of DASWIU010000080.1, forward strand.
CCTGAGCCTTTCGTTGGCCAGCTCCAGGGAGAGCGCATCGACCTTGGCCCGTTCGATGAGCACCGCCGTGTTATGGTAGTGGAGGGTGAGGATGGCCACCCCGCAGAGGGCGATGGTGTTCAGCCCCCCGCTGTAAGGATCGAGCAGATCCCAGAGCTGCGGCATCCCTGCCAGCCGGAGCACATAGGGCAGAAGATGCCCCACCCCGCGGGAGAGGGAAAAGACCACCATGACCAGGGAGAACCAGAAAAAATACGCCCAGAGGATGTTCTTGGGCTCCAGCCGAGTGAGGCGCCTGGCAAAGGCCAGGGCAAAGAAGGAGAGAATGACCATCACGGAAACGCCGAGATAATCCACCAGATAGACGGGAAACAGGGGAAGGATAATAGTGTCTTCCATCAGACGGCCTGCTCGTTCCGGCCCTGCCGCCGGCTTTCGATTGCCTCGCGGCAATCGCGCAGGGCGGTGGTGAAAAACCAGAAAGCCGGGACACAGAGCAGGTGGTCAAAGCGCCCCAGGTAATACGCGAGATTGAGCAAAGTCCGGGGGCCGGTAAAATAATCCCCCACCAGACTGACGCCGGAAGCCCTGATATCGGCGGATATCTGGTCGGCAAACCAGTGCACGAACAGGAGATCCAGATTCCAGAGGAGAAAGAACAGCAGCGATAGCTTGAGAGATCGCCAAGAGCACCTGGCATCCGGCGGCTTGGTGTGCAGGACGTAGAGGAAGAGCAGCAGGGCCACCCCGAGCAGAAGGTGGGCCATCATGTGGACCACCGGGCCTTCCGCCTGCCCATGCCTCTGCACCGCCCAGACTGGTCCGCTTTGGAAAAACAGGAGCATGAAGCCCGACAGAATAACGTGCTTTTTCATCCGCCATACCTCACAATGCGCCGGAAAAATCGCGCTCTGTTCAGAGATAGCAGGTTGCAAAAAGGGACGCAAGCGATATCCGGCAAAACCCTGCCTGAAGATCGAGAAGAAGATGTTGATTTTTTTAGACAAATAAGGCATTCAATGGAGAGTTGCTCGTAACCTGTTCCCCCCTCATGACTCTTGCCGGAGATGACTGCTTGAGTGCTGACCAGCCCAATTTTTCCTGCCCGGAAGGGGAATTTGCCGCCTCGATCCTCATCGTGGATGACGACCAGGACATGCTCTCCATGCTGGAGCGGCTCGTGCGCAAAAAATGCCGGTGCGAGGTGAAGGCCGCGCCCTCCGGCGAGGCAGCCTGGCAACTTTTGGCAGACTGGCAGCCGAACCTCGTGCTGGCCGACATCAAGATGCCGGGGCTGGACGGCCTTGCGCTCCTGCAAAAAATAAGAGACCAGTATCCGGCCATCGCCGTGATCATGATGAGCGGCTACGGCACGGTGGAATCCGCCATTGCCGCCCTGAAAAGCGGGGCCTATGATTTCATCCAGAAGCCCTTTGACAATGACCACCTGCTCCATACCCTGCAACGCTGCCTGGAACACCTCTGCCTGCTTGAAAAAAACCGGCGGCTCCAAAGCCGGCTCGCCTCCCAGGATGCCTTTCCCGGCTTCACCGGCGCCTCGGCCAGGATCAAAGAGGTCTACGGGCTGATCGGCAGGCTGGCGGATACCGATGTCACCGTGCTGATCCGGGGCGAATCCGGCACGGGCAAAGAGCTGGCCGCCCGGGCCCTGCATGGCTTAAGCGCCAGAAATAAAAAAGCCATGGTCACCGTGAACTGCCCCGCCCTGCCGGAACATATTCTGGAAAGCGAGCTCTTCGGCTATGCCAGGGGCGCCTTCTCCGGGGCGACTCACGACAAAAAAGGGTTGTTTCTCGAAGCCAACGGCTCCACCATCCTGCTGGACGAAATCGGCGACCTCCCCCTGCCGCTCCAGACCAAGCTGCTCCGGGTGCTCCAGGAAAAAGAGATCATGCCCCTGGGCCAGACAAAAAGCCTGGCCGTGGATGTCCGGGTGCTGGCCTCCACCAACCAGAATCTGGAGGAAAAAATCCGCCAGGGGCTCTTCCGGGAAGATCTTTTCTACCGGCTCAACGTGGTGACCATCACCATGCCGCCCCTGCGGAAACGACAGGAAGACATCCCTGCCCTGGCCCAGCATTTTCTCAGCCGCTTTGCCAAGGAATACGACCGCGAAGTCCTTGCCTTTGCCGCGGATGCGCTCCCCGCCCTGGTGAAGCGGTGCTGGAAAGGCAATGTCCGGGAGCTGCAGAATGTTATCAAGCGGGCGGTGTTGCTTGCCGATGACCGCACCATTTCCGCCGCCCAGCTGACGGAACCGGCGCAGGAGGCTTCCGCCCCAAGACCGCTGACCGAAAATCTCCACACCCTGCCCTACAATCTCGCCAAGCAACGGTTGGTGGAGGATTTTTCCGCCGCCTATCTGACCGATGCCCTGCAGCAAAACAACGGCAATGTCACGGCCGCGGCCCAGGCAAGCGGCATGAACCGCCAGGCTTTTCAAAAACTCATGCACCGTTTTGGCCTCACCGCGGATAAATTTCGCATCCCCCCAGAGAAATAAGCCCGGCAGGACATTCTCCGAGCCTGCGGCATCCATCTTCCGACAAAAAATATGCGCCGCAAAAAAGAGGCGGCGCATATTTTTTGCGGCAGCTTCCGGTCTGTTTTCCACCCGTTTTCCGCCCTGTCGCCTGTTGCCAGAATCAGCAACATCCACGCACAATCAGACTGATAAGAAAAAACCCATCCCCCCTCACCGGCTCGGCACTGTTATTGCTTTACTCAAACTAAAGAGGAGGCGCTTGCAACCCTCCCCAGCGTCAACCATTGCGCATCAGGCTCGGACGTCCTTGTTCATCAACCGTCCGCGCTTGTCCGACAGTGAAAAACACAAAGGAGGAGGTGCAACGGCACAACAGGGGGAACTTAGGGAGAAGCCGTCTTTTACAACTTTTTCATTTCAGACAGGAGGTGGATGGTATGAAAGTCAAGTTCAGGATGTTGCCGTTACTCGCCCTGGTGATGATGGCCTTGCCCATCATCCCGCAGGCACAGGCCAAGGAGGCTGCCCCTGCTCCGACCATAACTCTCGACAAAACCTCGCTGGCCAACGGCGGCGAGATCATGATCAGCGGCCAGGCCCCGGCAGGCGCCCAGGTCTATATCGAACTCTATTCCTCCGACAAAAAGGTGCGGGCCAACCGCTTCGACGGCAAAAAGGATCCCAAAACCGGCAAGATTCCCTACAAATTTTACCTGACCCACGAGATGCCGGCATTCTACAAAATTTTCGTGCCCAAGGAGATGCAGCCGGAGCTGGACAAGGCCAAGGCCGACGGCAAGAATTGGAAGTACTCCGAGGTGCTGAAGAAGATCGGCGCCAACGCCGCCTACAGCGCCCCGGCCAAGATCAAGATTGACAGCTATCAGGCCACCATCATGGCCAGCATCATCGGCTCCCGCGGCGATCTGCTGGAGCCCATGGACGAAAAGGCAACCAAAAGTGAATCCATGAAGCTGGTGAAGGGCCGCTTCGGTAAAGTCGACAAACTGCTGGGTGCCAATATCGAAACCCAGCCCGATGGCGCCTACACCGCCAAGATCAAGGTGCCCGCCGGCCAGGCCCCCGGCAAGTACAGCGTCACCGTCACCGCCGTTACCGAGCGCATTAAGGAAGGAGACAAGGAAACCGTCAAGAGCGAACCAGCCACCTTCGACAACGCGGTGTCCTTCCCCACCGTGTACCTTGATTCCGCGGGCACCAGCATCAACCTGATCTATCCCTTTGTCCTCTGCCTGGTTATCTCCATCTTCGGCGTGCTCATGGGCGCGGGCGGCGGCTTCATTTTGAACCCCATCCTGGTCTCGCTCTTCCCCCTGCCCCACACCATCGTGGCAGGTACGGTCATGCCCACCGTGCTTTTTTCCCAGGGCTCCGGCATCTTCAACTACTCAAAGATCAAATTCATCAACTGGAAGCTGGGCATCGGCATCGGCTGCGCCATGCTGGTGGGCGGCTTCATCGGTCCCAAACTCACCGAGATGATCACCCTCGACCAGTTCAAGTTCGCCTTTGGCTGGATCCTGCTGGTCCTGGCCGGCCTCATGTACTGGCAGACCACCGCCGGTTATCTTGAGAAGAACAAGAAAGAGCAGGCCATCCTGAAAGAGTTCAAGAAGCGGGCCGAAGAATGCGCCAAGAAGGGCGAAGAAGGCACCAAGACTTGTCCCACGGACCAAAAATGACGGCCTCGCTAAAAGGGAAAGCGGCCAACGGTCCGCGACGCAAAATCAACGAGTTACCAACGGATAACCGTTGTAAGCGCGTCTTTTTGCGATTTCAACAAAAATAACCACACTATCAGGAGGAATCCGGTATGAAAGTAGATTTCTGGGGTCATGAATTTGAAGTCAACATGTGGATCGGCTGTCTCGGCGGCTTTCTCATCGCCATTATGTCCTCGATGTTCGGCTTCGGCGGCGGCCCGTTCATGGTGCCGCTGATGACCGTTGCCCTGGGGCTGCCCATGTACATCGTGGTCGGCAGCTCGCTCTTGGCCATCTTCTTCAACACCGCCATGGGCACCGTCCGACACATGCAGTTCGGCAACTTCGACCTGCTGCTCTTTCTGGCCATGTTTCCCGCCGCCCTGCTGGGCGGCTACCTCGGCCCGCAGATCGCCAAACGGGTGAGCCCGCTGGTGGTGAAGCGCATTGCCTGCGGCGGACTGTTGCTGCTCTCCCTGAACCTGCTGGGCGTTTATTAAAAACCATCTCGTCCAGATCCGGTTCCGCGGCGTACTCCTCCCATTTCTCGCCGCGGGACCGAATCTGGCTCCGGCCTCGGGATACACCTTTGGCCAACCACCCTGCTGGCCCAAAAGAGGGTAAATGTATGGCACACATTTTCGTCTTGGATGATGTCCTGGATGCCGCCGTACTGACCCAGCGAATCCTGAGCAAAAAAGGGCACCGGGTAGCGATCTTCACCGAAGAGCAGGAAGCCTTGCAGTATGCCAGAAAAAACCAGGTGGACCTGGCAATTTTGGACATAAATCTGAAAAAAACCAACGGGATCAGCGTGCTGGAAGAGCTTAAGCGTGCGGACCCGACGATCCGGGTCATCATGCTCACCGGATATCCGACCATTGAAACAGCCCGGCAGGCCCTGCACCTTGGCGCCACGGACTATTGCGTAAAACCCATCGACAAAAGCGAGCTGGAACAGAAAGTCTCCGCCGCGCTGGCCCATTGAGCCGTGCCCGGCAAGCCACCTCCACAGGAGTCATCACCATGAAAAAATCAGTCTGGAGCATGTGCGGCATCTGCACCGTCCGCTGCCCCATCCGGGTCGAGGTCGAGGGCAACAACGTGACCTGGCTCGAAGGCAACCCGCATTTATTAAAAGGCGCCCTGTGCGCCAAGGGCTCGGCCGGCCCTGCCCTGGTGGCCGACAAGGAGCGGCCCCAACAACCGCTGATCCGCAAGGGCGGCCGGGGAGCCGGCCGCTGGGAAGCGGTGAGCTGGGAGTTCGCCCTCGACTACGTCGCGGACAAGCTCAAGGGTATCATCGACCGCCATGGCCCGGAGGCGATCATGGCCAGCTCCCGGGGCGGCCCATTCCAGGATCTGGTCAAGGCCTTCACCCATGCCCTGGGCTCGCCCAACTACACCAACCACGACAGCGCCTGCGGCCGGAATGTGCACCATGCCAGCATCTCGTTGTTCGGCCTGGGACGCAAGGGCTTTATCTACGACATCAAAAACACCAAGCATCTGGTGCTGTTCGGCCGCAACATCCTCGCCTCCCTTCGGCCCGCCGAGGTCAACCAGGTCATGGACATGCTGGACAAGGGCGGCAAGCTCACCTATGTGGACGTCCGCCAGACCCTGACCGGGATCAAGGCCACCAATTTCTTCCAGGTGCGGCCGGGCACGGATTACGCCCTGGCCCTGGCCCTGATCCACGAGATCATCAAGGCCGAGGGCTATGACGCGGAGTTCGTGGAGCGCTACACCACCGGTTTTGACGA
>DASWIU010000081.1:0-2537 GCA_036397515.1 Desulfurivibrionaceae bacterium
TGTGGAGGCCAACGGCGAGGGCTTTGACCAATTCAGCAAGGGCATCTCCCACGCCAGCTTGGACTGGGCTGCCAAGATCTGCGATGTTCCGGCCAAGCAGATCAAGGAGGTGGCCGAACTGCTGGCCGCCAATGCTCCCAATGTTTCCATCCATCCGGGCCGCCACGTAAGCTGGAACGGCAATGACTTCCAGCGCCAGCGGTCCCTGGCCTGTCTCACCGGCCTCTTGGGCGCCATCGGCGTCAAGGGCGGCTTTGTCAAGGGTAAGGGCCCCAAGGTGGGCAAGGCGGGCGGCTGGCCCAATGTGAACGAGGAGCACGCCGAGGCGCATGCCCTGCACAAGATGGCCAAGAAGCACCTCTTCTCGCCGCCGGGCACTCCCACCGACCTGATCCGCGAGACCGCGCTTTCCGGCAAGCCCTATGCGATCAAGGGCTTTGTCGCCTGGGGGCAAAACCCCATCCAGACCATTCCCGACCAGGAGATGACCATCAAGATGCTCCAGCAGATGGACTTCGTCATGGTCTGCGACATCATGCCCACCGACATCACCATGTATGCCGACATCCTGTTGCCCGAGTCCTCCTACCTGGAGCGCTACGACATGATCAAACCCGGCACCCAGTGGGATCTCTCCGGCAAGCAGGAGCAGTACATCTCCGCCCGCATGCCGCTGGTGGCCGTGACCGCCGCCGACCACGAGCGCAAGGACCCGGTCTGGATCACCAACGAGCTGGCCAAGCGCATGGGGCATGGCCAGCATATCCCGGTGCAGAGCATGGAAGAGAAAACCAACAAGGCCCTGGCCGGAGCCAATCTTTCCATCGAGCAGCTGGTCAAGGAAGACGGCATCCACATCCAGCCCGGCGCCGATCCCTACGGCATGGTGCTTAAGGTCAAGTTTTTCAGCCAGGAGATCGCCGATGCCGGCTTCCCCGGGGTGCCTACCTACATTCCGGTGCCGGAGCCGCCCAAGGGCTTTGCCCGCCTGGTGTATGGCCGGGCGCCGGTGCACACCTTCAACCGCTCCCAGAACAATGCCTGGCTGGTCAACGAGATGCCGATCAATCCGGTCTGGCTCAACGATGCCTCCGCCAAGAAGATGGGGCTGAAAGACGGCGACCGCATCGAGCTCATTAACCAGGACGGGGTAAAATCCGCGACCAGCAGCGTGGTCAAGGTCACCCCCGGCATCCGCAAGGACACGGTGTACATGGCCCACGGCTACGGCACCAAAAACCCGGCCATGACCCTGGCGGTCGGCAAGGGCATCGACGACCAGAGCCTGATCACCAGGCGGGCGATTGATCCGGAAACCGGGGCGCACGGCATGCGGAACAACTTCGTCAAGTTCATCAAGAACGGCAAGGTGCTGAGCATCCCCGCCTGATTTTTAGCCTCCCCCTTTGACAAAGGGGGATTGAGGAGGATTTGAACACGCCGGATCGCGCGGGCCCGTCCGAAAATCCCCCCTCGCCCCCCTTTGGTAAAGTGGGGAATAAAGGGCTACGGGCAGAATGAAAGCCTGAAACATGGCCGTAGCAAAGGTCAAACCTGTGAGAGTCCCCCGGCAAAGTCGGGGGGTGCCTGTTTGCTATTAACCAATTCGATTTATGGAGGTACGCCGTGAGTCAATACGGAATGATTATAGATCTTGAGAAATGCGTGGGCTGCCATGCCTGCGCCATCGCCTGCCGGGCCGAGTGGGAGGTTCCCACGGGCAAGGATTCGGCGGAGCGGGAGCGGCGGCGGAATTGGGTCACGCGTCTTGGCCCCAGCAAGACCCCCCAGGGAATGGCGTCCACCTATTATCCCGGCCTGTGCAACCACTGCGACAAGCCCGCCTGCGTGGATGTCTGCCCGGCGGACAAGGTCGAGGCCGTCTTTACCGATCCCAAAAGCGGGGCGACCAAGACCATGCAGGTGGCCGCCACCTGGAAGGACCCCTTCAACGGCACGGTGCAGATCGACAAGGAGCGCTGTATCGGTTGCGGCGCTTGCGCCGATGCCTGCCCGTACAGTGCCCGCTATGTGAATGAGGAAGAGGGCGATCCCAAGGCCGACAAGTGCACCTTCTGCGTGGAGCGGCTTGCCGCGGGGCTGGAGCCTGCCTGTGTGCAGACCTGTCTGGCCCGCGCCCGGATATTCGGCGATCTCAATGATCCCAATTCCGAGGTGGCCAAGTATGTGAAGAAAGGCGCGGTCAAACTGGAAAGCGCCAAGGTGAAGATCGGCCCCAATGTCCGCTACTACGGCAACAAAAAGGACATGCACCTGCTGACCGCCACCTCAACCCCGCAGGCCATGCCCCAGGCCAATCTGCGGAGGACCATCATGGCCCAGATGCTGAAGCCGGCCATGGATCAGGTCAAGAATCTCGGTATGCTTGGCTTGGCAGGGGCGGTGATTGTCAAAGGGTTGAGCGAGGACGGGAAGGAATAACCTGTATCGCGTTTTTTCCGGTTATGAAAATCCCCCGGAACCGAAAGGTGCCGGGGGATTTTTTGTTTGCGGATCGTAGTTGAATTCTCTTTTGT
>DASWIU010000082.1:0-6676 GCA_036397515.1 Desulfurivibrionaceae bacterium
TCCCCCGCCGAGGCCCCGGCCGAACTGGAGATCGACCAGGATGTCTTCATCCCGCCCGGCATGCTGGGCGGCTCGGCCCACAACGACAAGGTGCTGGTCCAGTTGATGAGCCGCCGCCAGGGCCGCTACGAAGGCCGGGTGATCGCGGTGCTGAACCGGGCCACCACCCGGCTGGTCGGGATCTACATGGCCGGGGGCAATACCGGCCTGGTGACCCCGGAAGACACTCGCTTCCCCTACAATCTGATCATCCGCAAGGAGGACAGCCGGGGGGCCAAGAACGGCGACGCGGTCCTGGCCGAAATCACCTCCTTTGCCGCCGGGCAGCGCAACCTGGACGGCATCATCCTCGAGGTGTTGGGCAACCCCAAGGACATCCAGGTGCAGACCGAAATGGTCATCCGCAAGTTCGACCTGCCCCATGCCTTTACCGAGGAGGTGACCACCCAGGTTGAGGGACTGGACCCGGAGGTGAAGATGTCCGCCTCCCGCACCGATCTGCGGGGCGTGGTCCATGTGACCATCGACGGGGAAACAGCCCGCGATTTTGACGACGCCGTGGCCATCGAGCCGCTGAATAACGGCTTTCGCCTCTACGTCTCCATCGCCGATGTCAGCCATTATGTGCGGCCGCAAACCCCGGTGGATGTCGAGGCCTACCAGCGCGGCACCAGCGTCTATTTCCCCACCCGGGTCATCCCCATGCTGCCGGAGCGGTTGTCCAACAACCTCTGTAGCCTGGTGCCCGACGAGGACCGCTACACCTTCACCGCGGTGCTTGATTTTGACGAACACGGCAAGCGGCTGGGCAAACGCTTCATGAAAAGCATCATCCGCAGCAAGCATCGCCTCACCTACACCATCGTCAAACAGGTCCTGGTAGACCACGACCCGGCGATGCTGAGCAAGTACGCCGATATTATCCCGAACCTCGAGATGATGGGGCGCCTGGCCCTGAGCCTGGAAAAACGACGGATCAAGCGGGGAAGCATCGGCTTTGAACTCCCGGAACCCCTGGCGGTGCTGGGCGAGGACAACACCGTGCTGACCATCAAGCGGAGCGAGCGCAATCAGGCCCACAAGCTCATCGAGGAGTTCATGCTCGCGGCCAACGAAGCGGTGGCTCTCACCCTGACCGACAGCAAAATCGACAGCCTCTACCGGATCCACGAACCGCCCGACCCGCTCAAGGTGGCCGAGTTCACCGAGTTTGCCCAGAGCATGGGGCTTCCGGTCGAGGAGGGCGACGGCTCGCCCCAGTGGTTCGGCGCGGTGCTGGCCATGGCGGCCGGCACCCCCCAGGAATACATCATCAGCAATCTTTTGCTGCGCACCATGCAGCAGGCCCGCTACTCCCCGCATAATCTCGGCCATTTCGGCCTGGCCGCCACCCACTACACCCATTTCACCTCCCCCATCCGCCGCTATCCCGACCTCATGGTCCACCGGGCCCTGGCGGCAAGCCTGCAGAAAAAGGGGAAGGCTTTGCCCGGCACCGAACCGGTATCCAGCGAAGAGGCGGGCGGCTTTCTCTCCAAGCGGGAGCGGGTGGCGGTGGAGGCGGACCGGGAAATGATGGAACGGCTCCAGGTCCACTTCATGGCCGACAAGATCGACGAAACCTTTGAAGCCATTATCTCCGGGGTCACCGCCTTCGGCCTGTTCGTCGAGCTGACCGAGGTCTTTGTCAACGGCGCCGTGCCCATCACCGAGATGCGCGACGATTATTACGAACTGGAGGAAGGGCGCCACCGGCTCATCGGCCAGCGGACCAAAACCGTCTTCCAGATCGGCGATCTGGTGCGGGTGCGCCTTACCAGCGTGGAGATCCCCCGGCGGCGGATCAATTTCAGCGTGGAGGAAAAACTGGCCCGGGCCACCGACATCCTGGCGAAACCAGTTGCAGGCAAGCGCCCGAAAGGCGACTCCGCAGGCCGCAAAAAGCCCGCCTCGCCAACAACAAGAAAACGCAAAATCACCGGCAAATGACCCAGGCAAGAGAGGATGCGGTGCGGGAGCTGATGGGTAAGACCGCCATTGTCCTGGTCTCGCCCAAGTTTGCCGAAAATATCGGCTCGGCGGCGAGAACCGCGGCGAACATGGGGATCGGGCAGCTCATTCTCGTCTGCCGGGAAATGCCCGACCGCGAAAAGATGCTCCGGCTCGCCACCGCCAAGGCGGCCCCGCTCATCGACAACCTCGAACACCACCAGGAGCTGGGCAAAGCGCTGGCCCCCTTCGGCTGGGTGCTGGGCACCTCGGCCCGTCAGGGCAGGAAGCGGACCACGGTCAACAGCCCCAGACAGCTCATGGCCGAGGTCCTGCCCCAGCTTGAAAACAACCGGGTCGCCCTGCTCTTCGGCCCGGAAGACCGGGGGCTAGCCAACGAGGAGCTCCGCTACTGCAACCAGATCACCACCATCCCCACAGTGGATTTTTCCTCCCTCAACCTGGCCCAGGCCGTGGCCATCCTCTGCCACGAACTCCATTACAGCGTTCTCGAAGCGGTGAGCCGAAGCACCTTTCCCCCATCGGTTCCCAGGCAGGGAAACAAGCAAGAGCTGGAAGCCCTGTTCACCCATGTGGAAAAGGCGCTTGCGACAATCGGCTTTTTCAAGAACGGGGATGATGAGTACTGGATGAAAAGCATCCGCCACTTTCTGGGACGGATCGGCTTGAAGTCAAAGGAAATCAAGATCATTCGGGGGGTCTGCCAACAGCTGCTCTGGCGGGAGGAACAAAAGGGCTCTGACAAAGGAAAAGGCGAATAGCGGGAAGGGAGCCGCAGAAAAGCGCCACCGAACACTTTTTCTAAAAAGTAACTGTCCAAAGCGCAGGGCCGGAAAGGTGCGGTAACCGTTCAGCAGTGCCGCAGATGCGCGTGTCAATTGTCGGCAGCAGTGCCGACCAAGAGGTCTGCGAAGTGTGCTCCTGCACACGAGCAGGCCGATGACAAAGCAGATGCGGTGCTGCTGAACGGTTACCTAGAACATGCGTTTTTTCCAGAGGACAAACCCCGCCACCCCGGCAAGCACCATCGAGGCCCCCAGCACGTACCAGAAGCCAATCTGCTGCGCCATAAAGGGCACCCCCACGTTCATGCCCCAGAAACTGGCGATCATGGTCGGAATGGAGAGCAGGATGGTCACGGAGGCGAGCAGCTTCATCACCTGGTTCAGATTGTTGGAGATAACCGAGGTGAAGGCATCCATCATCCCGCTCAGAATGTCGGAGTACATCTGCACCATCTCCAGGGCCTGCCGGTTTTCAATAATGGCGTCCTCGAGGATATCCTCGTCCTCCTCGTATTGCGGCAACAGATGCTGCAGGGCGCTGTTCTTTCTCAGCCGCAGCAGCCGCTCCAGAACCAGGCCGTTGGAGCGCAAGGCCACCGTGAAGTAGGTGAGCCCTTTTTCCATGTCGAAAAGCCTGAAGACCTCCGCATTGTTCATCGATTTTCGCAGATGGCGCTCGATTTCGTCGGTCTGGCGGTTGATCTGATGGATGAAGCGCAGATAGACCTTGGCGGTCTTGTAGAGGATCTGAAAAAGAAAGCGGGTGCGCTTGCCGGTGTTGTAATAGGCCGGAGCCCCCGGGCCGACGATGTTGCCGGGCAGAATCTCGGTTTCTTCCAGAGAGACGGTAATGACCTGGTCCCGGGTCAGGATGATGCCGAGCGGCAGGGTGTCGTACATGTCCGGCCCGCGCAGCACCGGGAAATTGGTGAGCACCAGCATGCAGTTGTCTTCGATTTCGATACGGGAGCGTTCTTCCGAGTCCAGCGCGGCGCGGAGCAAGTCTTCCGGCACTCCGGTCGCATCGGCAACCGTACGAATTTCACCCGGGGTCGGATTGACCATCCGGATCCAGGATCTGGAGACCGGCCCACTGTCCGTGACGATCTGCAGCTGATGGTCAAAGCGTTTGTACACGGTAAGCATGTCAGTACGCCTCCTGTCCGGAGCGAAATTGGCTGGCCAACACCCCGTTATTATGGGCGGCCCAGGGACAACTTCGGAAACATAACAGTCGTTTGGCTGAGTTGAAGAGAGAAAATGACGGGGAAAGGCGACAAGAAAATCAGGGGTCCGCACCGCCCCGACACAATTCAAACCTGCAAAAACTCTTTACTTGGTTTTAGAAACTCGTGTCAATCGAAAAACCGATTGCCCGGAGAGAGAGGAGGAACTTTCAGGGACAAAGGTATTCTTGACAAGCGGTTACAAAAAAACCGGCGCGGGTATTTTTTCGCCGGAGGGAAAAATACCTGCGCCGGTTTGAGCGGACGCATCTCCAAAACCACTAATATCAATACGTAAACCGATGCTTAAAATTCAACATCGCCGTGGCCGCATAGTCGGTGCCCAGCCCGTAGAGGTTGACGTCTTCATAGAGGGGCAGGCCATAGCTGCCGTTGAGGCTGAAGTTCCCGCCAAAGGCGGAGAGAAACCGCCAACTGGCCACGCCGGTCAGCATGACCGCCCGCCCGCCGCTGTTCTGGACCTTGACCCCGAAATTTTCGTTCTTGCCGGTCTCGGTGGCGTCCAGTTCCAACCCCAGCATCAGGTCGTAATTCGGGGTGTAATGCAGCGCCGCCCCCACCTTGGTGACATCGCCGAACTCATAATCATCCCCGTTTTCCCGGTTGGCCAGGTAGCTCGCTTCGCCATGCAGCCAGAAATCCCCGAAGCGGAGCGAACCCAACAGGCCGCCGCCGAGATTGACGCTGCCGGTGCCCAGTTGCAGGCCGGGCATGGTGCGGTAGGTGGGGTCAAAATCGCCGGTGGGCAGGGTCAGGTTGCCCATCAGGCTGACGAACTTGCTGTAGTAATCATCCCGCCACAGGTTATAGACCGCCTTCAGTTCAAGATCGGTGACCCCCTTGTGCTTGGTGACTTTCTCGGCGCTGCCGTTGCGCATGGTCGAGGTCATGATCTTGTCGAGGTCCGAGATCTTGGCCGTAACCGACAATTGGTCCGTGAGGCCGTAGTTGGCCATGAGCATGGGGCCGGAGGCCTCCATCTTCTTGGGGATCATCGGCAAGGGACTGAGCCCGCCGGTGGCGGCCAGAAACTGGGCGGCGGAGACCTTGTCCGAGCCCATCATCAAATCATCCTTGGCCATGCCCATGTAGCCTGCGCCCACACCCACGGAACCCTTGGGCGGCGGCACCGCCGAATTGACCCGGTTGGGCATGGTCATGCCCATGGGGGAAACCGCCAGCAGGGCCTGGGAAAAGGTCAGGGTTTGCCCGCCATGCTCGGAGATGAATTTTTTCGCCCCGTCCTGATCGGCAAAGGCGATGATATTGGGGATCATGTCCGGCACCAGGTCGCTGCCGATAACATAGGTGGCCTCGGCTGCCGCAATCTCCCTGCCGCTCAGCCAGTCGTGAACCAGCACCGAGGCAAAGGCCTCGATCCCGCCGGCGTCCGCGACCAGCCGCAGCATATCGGCGCCGCCGCAGGTCTTTTCCACCCGACCATCCTTGCCGGTGACAATGGCGCTCGTCGCCTGGTATTGATCGATGTACATGCCGCACAGACGGCAGCCCTCGCGCTCTCCGGCCTGCGCCTGCGCCGTTGCGGCGAGCATGACCGCCGCGGCCAAAACTACCCCATATTTTTTTACCATTATGCCCCTCCACGATTTTTTTTTTGGGATTTTCCTGGATTGCGGGAAACCATCTAAAGACACCCTACCACAATGTACCACCTGAAAAAATGCGGCAAATTGTCGCGGCAACGGCGCGGGGAACGGCACGATAGGCGGAAAAGCAATGAGGAGAGGAACAGGGGGAGAAGGGCGAGGATGTTTCGAGAACCGATTTGAGAAACGGAAGAACTACTCTGTGCCTATAACGCACAAACGCCCCTTTTTCAGGGGCGTAGTAAAAAACGGCGGTCGGAATGAGGCTCTTCCCGGACAACTCCGGGACAGACAGGAGGCGTTTTGTCTGCCCTTTTGTGCCGGGCGACAGGCTGTTCCCTTGCGTTCTGGCCTGTAGAACTACCGGCGCACACTGTCCTGCTTTTCCGACCGCCCGGAAACGGAGCGGAGCAAGTCCGCCCCGAAAAGCCGTAAAAAATCCGTCAGCTCGCTCAGATTCCGGTTACGGCGCCAAACCAAGCGGTGACAAGGGCGATGGGGCCACCCGCCGCGATAACTCCGGCAACGAGACAACTTACCGACCAAGCACCCACCAAACCGGCCGCCATTGCCCCCAAGCCGACTGCGGCACCCTGCATGATATCGGTGCCAACTCCGTCTGTTACCAACGCGCTGCTTCTTGTTCTGGTTTTGACCATCTGTCCATTTTTCATATCGGGCCTCCTCTAGTAAAAAAGTAGTGTTCTTACTTTTTACTATAAGGATTTTTAACGCCTGGTCAAGACGTTTTTTTACATAAAATCAAATAGTTACATACAAACCACAGAGGTAAAGATTGGCGTGAATATCCGGATACAAGATATTCATAAACATCATACTCAGCTGATCATGACAACAGTGGTTTACAGGACAGAGTGATAACTAGAGGCCATGCAAGGGACAGGCATCGCAGAGCGGCTTGGATTTCTTGCAGTATTCCTTGCCGAGACGAACCAACAGGGCGTGGTACTCGTTGAAGAGCTGCACCTCGGCGGGCAGCTTGCCCAGGAAGAGATCCTGAATCTCC
>DASWIU010000083.1:0-22596 GCA_036397515.1 Desulfurivibrionaceae bacterium
CGTCCGCATCAAGGTCAAATGCGAAACGCCCGCCAGTCAGCGCCGCCGCCTTGCCGTTGAAGTTGATCACCAGCGGATCAACCAACTTGGCGTCTCCCGCCCTGATCTGCACCCTGGTTGCGGCTGTAAACTCGCGCTGCATGGTGAGCTGAAGCTGAAAATCAATGGTCTGCCCGTCCGCGGTGACAACCTGGCCGGTGGCGGCAAAAGTCGTGGCTTCCTCCTCACTCACCGTTTCCGCCAGGTCGTATTCAAGGCCCCAGCCCTGGCGTTCAGGGGGAGCCTCGCCCGGGCTGGCAGCCCGGGCGGCCCCATAATCCGGAGCCTCATCTTCCGAGGAGCCCGGCACAAAGGTGGTGATGCGGATTTTTCGGCCGGTAAACGCTTCGAGAATAAGACGAATCGCCATCAGTTTGGGGTCTTCCGGCGGAGAGGCATCAGAGGGAGTGGCGGCAACATCTCCGACCGCAAGAGGCTGGGGTGCAGCCTGCTGGAGCTTTCTAGCCTCCGGAGAGATCCGCACCTGCGCGGCGGCCGGCTCTTCTTCCCCGGCAAAAACCGGCCGTTCATTGCCCAGCCAGACCCGGAGCGCTTCTTCCTTGGCGTGTTCTTCGTGCAGTACGTGGGTGCTTGCCAGACTGACAGCGGCAGCGGCGATTTTCATGGCGAAATCCTCCTTGAAGGGATGGTCCCCCTTCAGGATACGTTTCGGCTTTCGGGAAGAAAAAGTTAACAGATTGTTTTTGCGGCCGAAACAGCTCATACTGGACAAGCTCTCCCTCCCTTTACGGGAGGGGGCTGGGGGGGTGGATGAAGGTACGCCCAAACGCCGTTATCCGGCAACATCCCCCTCACCTCGCCCTCTCCCGCCAGAGGAGAGGGCGTTTTCCCAAGCGCCTCCCCTTTTCCTGATCTTGTTGTCGTACATCAGCCCATCGGCCCTGATCATGACCTGCCCCAGGGTCTCGTTCTCTTGCAGCTGAACCACGCCAAAACTGATGGCAACGGGAAACGGCAGTTCCCCATCCCTGTTTTCCTGGGCGATGTTTGCCTCCAGCCGGGAGAGAATGGCCTGTTCGCTGTCCGTTCCAGGCTTGCAAGAGATAAAGACCGCAAACTCATCGCCGCCCAAGCGGGCAAGGATATCGGCCTGGCGGAAGGTGGTTCGCAAGAGCGCGGCTGTGGTGGTCAAGGCCAGGTCCCCGGTCTCATGCCCCAGGGTATCGTTGATGGTCTTCATATTGTCCAGGTCGGCAAAGATCAGGAACATGTCGTGCTCGGCCCGCAGGGCATTGCCCAGTTGCTTCTCGGCCAGGGTCAGGAAACCGCGGCGGTTGAAAAGCCCGGTCAACTCATCGGTGATGGCGATATCCCGGAGATGCGCCTCCAGCTCCTTGTAGCGGGTGACGTCCTTAAAATCCTCGATGATGCCGAGGAGCTTTCCGTCCTGACCGTAATAGGGCGTGGAGGAGATAAGACAGTCAATTCTGCGGCCCGAGGGCAGCACCTTGGTCAACTCGACTTCCAGCCGCTGCGGCGTCTGGAGGGTGCGGACAAGAGGACACTGGCCGCCCTGGCAGGAAGGCCCGGAAAAAACATCTTGACATTTCCGGCCAATCACCTCCTGCTCGGTCAGGCCGGTGAGCGTATAGAAGGTTTTATTGGCTCGCAGCACAGTGTGGTCGACATCAATCACCCACATGCCGTTGGCCGCGGTGTTGAATATCTGCTCCAGCTCGGCGTGGGCTTTTTCGACCTCCGCCGCGCTTCTTTTCTGCTCGGTGATGTCAACGACGGAGCCGATGACCCCGACAACCCTGCCTTTCTCGTCAACAAACGGCGCCTTGACCACCAGCAGGTCACGGCTACTCCCGTCCGGGTATTCCATATGCAGTTCTTCCTGCTGATTTTTCCCGGAGGCAATGACCTTTGCATCGAGGTCCTGCTGCTGTTTGGCGGCCTTCAGCTCAATGAGGCTGGCATTGTACTGGCCGATGATCTTTTTCTTGGGCAGGCGGAACAGCTCGGCAAAGGCCTTGTTGCAGTTAAGGAAAGCCCCACGTAGGTCTTTCAGGCAGATGGGGAGAGGAAGGGCCTCCAGAAGCTGCCGCTGAAAGCTGAGCTGTCCGGCGATCTTGCGGGTGGACCGAAGATGCAGGCCGAACAGGAGAACAAGCAGCACCGTGGCCAGGAGATGGGCGATGATGTAGCCGTGGCGGATGGAAGCCAGGTTCGGCTCCTTGCCATAGGCAACGATGTAGCCTATCCTGTGCCCCTCCACATCGGCCACGGACAGAAAGGTGACCAGATAATCCTGGGTGCCTAAGCGGACAGCACGGGCAAAAGATTTGCCTCCCGCCAGATTCATGGCAATCCGCGACCGCATCTCGGCATTAAGCGCCGTCAGCACCTCCTCGGGAAGATGCCCACGATGCTCGCCGGCAGCCGCGGCCACGTCGGCTTTTTCCTGGAGATATCCCTGGGCAACCCGACTCTCCTGGTAGTCAAGGCCGGAACCGGCAGCGAGCACCTTGTCCAGTGCCTCTTTTTTCAAGATCAGGGAATATTCTTCCGCGTACACCTGCTGCAAGGCCTGACTGACCGCGTAAAAAGGCACGCCAAGCTCCACGATTCCCTGGTATTCCCCGTTATGCTGCACCGGAAAGACATAGCGGAAGGCATGAATCCACCTCCCCAGCTCAAAGCCCTCCACGAAGCGTTTCTCGGTATGGGCCAGGCGCAGCGCCGGGCGGACCGCGAAGATCTGATCATCATAACGCTCGGGCGTGTGCATCCGTAAAAAACAGATTCCATCGGGAAAGGTGTAAATGACCTGCCTGAACCCCTGGGGCGTGATATTTTTGTAGGAGGAGTGAAGATGGTCGTAGAGCCGGGTGCGCAAACGGTCACGCTTCGGCCCCTTGTCTTGAGCCGCCTCGGCGAACATCGCCGCCGCCTCCGGCTGGAGAAAGGTATTGCTCGCCACAAAACGGGCCAGCCGGCTGAAGGAATCCAGGATGGCGGCGTATTCGCGCCGATGTTGTTCGAGCACCGTCGCGATGTAACGATCTTCTGCCTGTTGCTTGCCAAAGAAGAGCAGGCCGAAAAGCACGGCCACGACACAGAGAAAAAGAACGAGATGGGGCAATATTTTCTTTCCGGCCACAAAAACCTCCAAGCGTTACTGTCACACGACCCCTGGACCGGAACATAACCACGTCGGGCAGTAGCCGCAACAGCAAACGCCGCTGGCGGCAAACTTTTTCAGTCCGGCGCTGCTTGCGGCTTCCACCCGCGCCTCAGGCGCCGACCCGCACGGGAGACTACCGATTTTTTGGGTTAGTAATTTTTCTTTGCCTGTTCCCTCCATTTCACGTACCCTGTACTCCATGAACCTGCGCGATTTCCTCAAAAAGGTCAAAGACCTGCCCACCATTTCCGCCGTGGCCAACGAGATCAACGCCGGCGATAAGAATGACTCGCTCACCGCGAAATCGCTCGGGGCGATCATCAGCCGTGATCCCGCCCTCACCGCCACGGTCCTGAAACTCGCCAACTCCGCCTATTACGGAATGTCCCGGGAGATAACCAGCACCGAACGGGCGGTTACGATCCTGGGCTTTGACACCATCAAAAATCTGGCCCTGGCCATCTCCGTTTTTCATGTTTTCAAGAATCAGGAAGGGCAACTCTTTGACCTGAAAGGCCTTTGGTATCATTCCCTCGCGGTCGGTCTCGCGGCAAAGCATCTTGCCCTGCACAGTCCGATGCTGGCCTGCGACAAGGCCCTGCCGGAGCAAGCCTTTATCTGCGGCATCCTGCACGACATCGGCAAGATCGCCTTTGCCCAAAACCTGCCCGCGGAAATGACCGAAATCTTGAAGCAAACCCGAAGCGGGACCATGGCCCAACACGAAGTTGAAAAAAGCATCCTCGGCTTCAATCACCAAAAAGCCGGACAAGCCATGGCAGACGCCTGGAACTTCCCGGAAGATTACCAGACCGTCATCAGGATGCACCATACTCCCTCTGCCGCTCCCGCAGGGGATAATCCCAAATTAGCCGGCTTGATCATGACAGTTTACCTTGGCAACAAAATCGCCAAGGCTCTGCATCTGGGAGAAAGCACGGACCCGCACATGACTCAGGTAACCCCGGAGGATTTGAGAAACATGGGGATCGCCAAACAGGATCTTCCCGAGATTATCCAGCGGATCAAAGGCGAGTATGCCCAATGCATTGAGGCTTGGTCCTATGATCTGTAATGCGCGGAATTACAAGCAAGAGAACACGAAGATAATCCTTCGACAGGCTCAGGATGAGCGGACTTTACTGATATGATTAGTTTTTCCGTTCACCCTGAGCCTGTCGAAGGGCAAAATCACTCCTTGTTGAAATCGCAACAAGCCACGATTACAACGGTTATTACTTTTTCCTCTTTGATTTTGGGTTGCGGACCCGTGACCTTTTTCCCTTTGTCCGAGTCCGTCACTCCCTAACGCTGACAAACACCCCCTGGTTTGCCGGGTCCAATTCGTAATAGCGTTTCAGCAGCATGATGCTGGGGTTGGCAAGAACGGTTCCCTTGGTGAGCAGCAGAATCCCGGTGCCGCTGAACACATCCCGGCTCGCCTCCATCCCCTCCTGCAGGTCGTTGGGCAGCAATTCGATTTCGATATGGTCTGTCTTGGGCCGATTTTTTTTATAAAAAGCCTCGGCCTGCTCAAAAACCACGGGGATCAGCTTGGGATCGAAGAATGTTCCCTTCTGAAGATCCACCTCCTTGCGCATGATCTCAAAGCCCGTGGCCCCCATGCCGTGGCGGATTTTCTTGTCGAGGTGATCGGCCAGGGCGATGATCCGGGCGCCCAGAGGGATGTCCGCCTTCTTCAGTCCATCGGGGAACCCGCTGCCGTCATAATTTTCATGATGGCCGCGGATGAGCAGCCCCGCCTCCCGCAGCTCTTCAATCCTGTCAATGGCCGCTTGGCCGCGGACCGGATGCTGCAGATACTCCTCCCGCTCCGCGAAATTCATCTGCTCGGTCTCCCGCGCCAGCATGAGGTCGGGAATCCCTATCTTGCCGATATCATGGAGCAGGGCGGCCACCATGACCGTTTCCCGCTGCTCGCTCTCCATGCCCAGTTGTCTGGCGACATTCACCGAAACCTCCGCGACATTGCGGGAATGGGTCCGCATCCGCTTGTCGCGCAACTCGATGAGTCCGGAAAAAGCAACAATGGTATTCTTGAAATTGACCCGCAACCTGCTGTTGATCGCGCGCAGGCTGTCGTAGCTCTTCTGGAGCTCCATGGTCTGTTCCTGGACAATGGATTCCAGCTCCGTGTTCCACTTCTTCAACTCGGCGTTCTGTTTCTTGACAATGGCACCCAGCCGCTTGTTTTCGGCAAGCAGCCGATACATCTGCAAGGCGCCCTTGACCGTCTGGACAAGCTCGGCATCATTCCAGGGCTTGTTCAGGTAGCGGAAGGCGCCGCCCCGGTTGATGGCGTCGATGGCGGCGTTGACATCGGCATAGCCGGTGAGCAGAATTCGGATGGACTGGGGAGAAACCGCCTTGGATTTTTCCAAAAAATCGACGCCGGCCATCTCCGGCATCCTCTGGTCGGAGACAATGACGCCGACCTCCTTCTCCCTGGCAAGGATTTCCAGCCCCTTGGCCCCGGAAGAGGCGGTGAAGACCTCGACCTCTTCATCCATGAAAAGCCGCTGCAGGGAACGGAGGATATTTTCCTCATCGTCCACAAAAAGAATCTTCCCTTTTTCCGGGGAGGAAGGGCTTGGCGTTTCGCTCATCGTTTTTCCTCATTTTCCGCGGCAGCGGCGGCCGGGTCGAGGACCCGACAGGCATCCCCGCAAATTTCGCAGGCAAAAACCAGCACCGTTCCGGACTGACCGTCCGGTTCATTCATCATGACCCCCTGCACACAAAACCGCTCCCCGGCCAGTCCAAGCTCCCGGCTGACAACCTTGCCCGGTTGCACCTCGGCCAACAGGGCTCCCCAGTCCGGCGGCAGCACCTCCGCCGCCGGCGCACCCAGGAGGGAGTGGCGGAACTTCCGCAGCACCTCTTCGGCAAAGCGATTCCGCTGCACCAGCATCCCCTCCCGGTCAAAACCAACCACCCCCATGGGCAGGGTATTCAGGATGACCTGGCCGTGCCGGAGCACCTTGTTCTGAAACAAAAGCTCTTCCGTGCGTTCCGTCACCTTCTCTTCAAGCTGCACGGCTATGCGGGAAAGCTCATCATTGGCCTGCCGCAACTCCTCGTTGAGCTGATTATTCGCCTCGACCAGGAAATACCGCTCCACCGCCTTGGCGATGGCCACCTTGAGTTCATCGTCGTTCCAGGGCTTGGGGATGAACTTGTAGACTTGGCCCTCGTTGATCGCCGCCACCACGGCCGCCGTATCGGCATAGCCGGAAAGCACGATGCGGACCGTGTCCGGCCAGCGCGCATGCACCTGCTTGAAAAAAGCGACCCCGTCCATCTCCGGCATCCGGTAGTCGGAGATCACCACCTGCACCGGCTGATGCTGTTCCAGAAGGGCGAGCCCTTCCTGGCCTGATTCCGCGGTGAGGATTTCATAGTCCTCATCAAGAAAAAGGCGCTTCAGGGATTTCAAGACGTTCGCCTCGTCATCCACACAGAGAATTGTCACATCCCCTACCATTACCATGCCGCCTCCCTCACTCTGTTTTCACCGGCAAGGTCACGACAAAGGTCGTTCCCTGGCCCGGCTCGCTGGCCACCTCAATCCTGCCGCCATGCTTCTTGGTCACGATATCGTAGGTTATGCTCAAGCCCAGTCCGGTTCCCTTGCCCACCTCCTTGGTGGTGAAAAACGGCTCAAAGATCCTGCCTAGATTTTCAGGGGGGATACCGCTGCCCGAGTCGGCAATGGCGATGGTTATCTCCGTTTCGCTCGCCTTGGTGGTGATCACGATCTCGCCCTTATTCTCGATGGCCTGGGCCGCGTTGACCAGCAGATTCATGAACACCTGGTTGAGCTGCTGCGGGTAGCATCGGGTTGGGGGAAGATCGCCATACTCTTTTTTTACGGTACACTTATATTTGAGCTCATTCCAGATGATATTCAGGGTGTCGTCCAGACACTGGTTGATATCGGCCAGGCTGTAGTCGGACTGGTCAACCCGGGAAAAACTTTTCAGGTTCTGGACGATCTTGCGAACCCGTTCCACGCCGTCCAGGGATTCGGCAACCAGGGCCGGCAGGTCTTCGAGAATAGGTGCGATCTTGAGCTGCCTGCGGATCTCGGCCAGGCGCAGGGCCCGGTCATCGTCCGCTGCCGGGGGAAAAAGCTCCGTCTGCCTTTGCAAAAATTCCGCCACCCGCCCCAGGTACTTCTGCAGGGTGCCCAGGTTGCTGGTGACAAAGCCGATGGGGTTGTTGATCTCGTGGGCCACGCCCGCGGCCAGCTGGCCGATGGAGGCCATTTTCTCCTGCTGAACGAACTGAGACTGGGCTGCTTTCAGTTCATCAAAGGCGTCTTGCAGCTCGCGGTTCTTTTTTTCTATGATCCGCACCATATGGCTGAACTGGATGCCGATCCGCACCACCGGATCATCGGCTGCCTCCTGATAGAATTCGCAGGCCAGACAGTTGCTGATTTTTTGAGCGAACTTGCCCTGCACCTTTCCCTTACAGCTGGTTCCGGCAATGGTCCAGCACTGCCGGGGTTCCCGCCCGAAACAGGGGCAGTTTTCCTGGCCGCACTGCATCATCTTCCAGCAGGGTTCATGGTCCGGCGGCAGGGGGAAGAAAAACTCTTCCTCCGCATTCCCGTTGGTAACCCGCTGGATCATGGAGGAAATCTCCGCCAGGGCGCCTTCGAGTTTCTTTCTGTCCTGCTCGACCTTCAGGAGAATCCGCTTGCGGTCGGAGATATCGTGAAGGGTGACCACGTGCCGCAATTCGCCATTCTCGGCCTCGGGGGGATAGCAGGCCTGCTGAAAAAACCTGCTGCTGGGTTCATGAAACCGCTCGCACTGGGACACATCCGCCGGCGCGCTCTGCGGGCGCATCGGCCGCATTCCCGCCTCGACAAAAAGGGCTTCCCAACCCCGGCCAAGAATCTCCGCATACGGCTTGCCCAGAAAATCGCGCACCGCCTTGTTGCAGCGTTGCACCCGCCCTGCGGCATCGACCAGAAGAACCAGGTCGGAAACGCCGTCCATGGTCATGGTCCATTCATCCTTGGCCCGCTTGACCTGGATGAAGAGCTGCTCCAGCGCTTCATGCTTCTGCTGCGCCGCCAGCCAGCCGCTCCGGGCCTTTTCCAGAAAGAGGAGCTCGTGGACCTTCCGAATCTGCAAGAGAACGACCGCCTCCCTGCCCGGCGATTCGGCAAGGGGAGAGGCGACAATCTCCTCCGCCCCTCCCCCCGGATCGGCGCCGGGAAAATCACCCCGCATCGCCCGGATCACTTTCTGTTGCACGATTGCCTGGGTAATCAGACAATCCTCCCCACACTCCGCCGCGCTTGTTTCTCGCCCGCAGAACAGGAGACAGCCGGAGCCCTCCTCCCCGGCGGGGGAAAGCGCGGCAAGCTCCCTGGCAGCCTTGTTCAGGAACAGTATCCGCCCGGCCCGGGTAACGACGAAAAGCGGATCGCCGAGATGTTCCAGCACCAGCAGGGGGTCGACTTCAACCATACACTCACGCTCCATATTCTTTCATCCGAACTGCACGATCCAACACCATGACCGCATCCGCTGCCCCGGGTCACGGTCCCGGAGCCGCTCCCCGCCGCGGCCTTATGACTCCCTCGTAATACAGGAAGGCATCGCGGATCTGGGCGCGCAATTGCTCCACGTCCCAGGGCTTGCCGAAGAATTTATAGATGGCGCCCTCATTGACCGCCTGGACAACGGTTTCCAGCTCGGCATACCCCGTGAGCACCATGCGCACGGTGTCCGGATAGAGCACCTTGACGCGGCCGAGGAACTCGGTGCCGCTCATCCCGGGCATCCGCTGGTCGGAAAGAATCACCTGCGCCGGATGTTCCGCCAGAAGTTCAAGACCCTCCCGGGCGCTGGCCGCGGTGAGAATCATATACCCTTCATCAACCAACATCCGCTGCAGGGCGTTAAGAACAGGAAGTTCATCATCGACGATGAGCAGGGTGCGCGCCTGTCCGGCGGCTGCCGGCGTCGGCAGCTTCCTGCCCTGGCGCACCAAATCGGCAAACTCCTCGGCGGGCACGGGCCTGCTGAAGAGATACCCCTGCATTTCATCACAGCCGTTTTGCCGCAGATACCCGGCCTGGGCCTCGGTCTCCACGCCTTCGGCCACCACCCCGAGCCGCATCCGATGGGCCAAGGCGATAACCGAGGTGGCGATGGTCGCGGCGCCGGGATCGGTGATGATGTCGTTCACAAAGGAGCGGTCGATCTTCATCTGGTCGATGGGAAAACGGCTCAAATAGGCGAGGCTGGAATAGCCGGTGCCGAAATCATCCAGCGAAAGGCGAACGCCGATGCGCTTCAAGGCGGTCATGCGCGCCACCGCCTCTTCCGGCTCCGTCATGAGCATGCTCTCGGTCAGCTCCAGCATCAGGAGGGAAGGCTCCACCCCGTAACGCGCCAGGGCCTCGGCGACCTCCTCTTCCAAGCCGCCGCGGCGGAACTGACGGGCCGAGACATTGACCGCCACCTTGATCCCGGCCAGGCCTGCCTCCCGCCAGGCGCCCATCTGCCGGCAGGCGTCCCGGATTACCCAGGCGCCGATGGCCTCGATCAGGCCGTTTTTCTCGGCGGCAGGGATAAACTCCAGCGGCGACGCCAGGCCGAAACCAGGCCGTTGCCAGCGGATCAGGGCCTCGGCCCCCGCGATCCGGCCGCTGCGCAGATCGACCTTGGGCTGATAATAGAGAACAAACTCCTCCTGCGCCAAGGCGCGACGCAGCGCCTCCTCCATCACCAGGGTGGTGCGGGCCTGGACATTGAGCTCGCTGGTGTAGTAACAGAACCGCCTGCCTCCCAACTCCTTGGCCCGGTGCACGGCCGCATCGGCCCCGACCAACAGGGTCTGCGCCGTGTCTCCGTCCTGGGGATAGACGCTGATGCCGACGCTGGCCCGCACATAGGCCTTGCAGTCGTCCGGCAGGATGAACGGCGTCTCCAACAAGGCCTGGATGCCGCGCGCCATGATCTCCGCTTCCTGGTACTCGTGCAGCGCTTCCAGCACCAAAACGAACTGGTCCCCGGCCAGACGCGACAGGGTATCCTCCTCCCGCAATCTGGTCCGCAACCTCCGGGTGACCGCGACCAGCAGGGCATCGCCCGCGGCATGCCCATGGCTGTCGTTGATGGTCTTGAATTGATCCAGATCGATAACCAGCACCGCGGCCCGGGTGCCCTCGCGGCCGGCCCGTTCCAGGGTATGCTGCAGCCGCGCCTCCAGCAGCAGCCGGTTGGGCAAGCCGGTGAGAGGGTCATAGTGGACCAGGCGCTGGAGCCGCTTTTCGTGCCGCCTGAGTTGGCTGAGGTCGGTGGCCACGCCGAGGTAATGGACCGGGTCGCCCTGGGCGTTGCAGACCGCGTTGAGGGTAAGCAACTCGGGGTAAATCTCGCCGCTTTTGCGCCGGTTCCAGATTTCTCCCTGCCAATACCCGGTTGTAAGCAGACTCGCCCACATGGCCTGGTAAAACGCGCGGTCGTGGCGGCCGGATCTCAAAAAGCGCGGGTTTTCCCCCAGCACCTCGGCCTCGCCATATCCGGTGATCTCCGTAAAAGCCGGATTGACGGCAAGAATTTTAGACGCCAGGTCGGTGATGATCACCGCATCGCGGGTGCTGGCCAGGATCGCGGCCTCAAGCCGCAACGCCTCCTCGGCCGACCATGATGCTCTGCAAAAATCCCTCATATTCACGGTCTCCAAATATTCCAGTCGTCCGAGGCTCTTGCAAAATGCCTTATTGTGCTTCGACAGGGCTCTCCTGAGCATGCCGAAGGACTCAGCACGAACGGAAAAAATCAATGATTTAAAGACAACTACCGTTCGCCCTGAGCCTGTCGAAGGGTGTTTTGGGAGTTTTGGCAAGAGGCTCGTCCAAAAAGGTCTTCACGGCGCTGGGGATACGGTTCTCTCAATTCGATCCGCCCCTGTCCAGCGGTTTATCCAACACCTTTCTGATCGTCTCGACCAGCTCTTTGCGCAAAACAGGCTTCATAAGAAAAGCGTCAATCCCCAAGGCCCTGGCTTGTATATCGTCGATCATGGCGCTGAATCCGGTGCAGAGAATAACCGGGATCTCCGGTCGTATTTTTTTCATTCCCAGCGCCAGTTGATCGCCGGTCAGGTAGGGCATGGTCTGGTCGGTGATGACCAGATCAAAATCGCGGGGCGCAAGACGAAAAATCTCCAACGCCTCAACACTGCTGGTTTTCGTGGTGACATGGTAGCCGTGAAATTCCAGCATCTTCCGCAGGGAATCGACAATGGGCAACTCGTCATCCACCAGCAGAATCCGTTCATCCCCGGTGGCCAGCGGCGTACTCAGAATAGCGGCCAAACCTGCATCGGCTTTGCCGAGCACGGGAAAATACACCTGAAACGAGGCGCCCTGCCCGGGTTCACTGTAAACCCGGATATCCCCCCCGGATTTTTTCACGATTCCCAGCACTACGGCCAGGCCGAGCCCGGTTCCCTCCCCGTGCTTTCTCGTCGTGAAATAGGGGTCGAATATCCGCTCCATGGTCGCCGGGTCCATGCCCGGCCCGGTATCGCTCACCGTCAGCACGAGATAGGGGCCGGAAGGCAGCCGGTAGTCCGGGGAGTCGCCGGGGGTGATTTCCACCTCGGACAAAGTCACCTCCATGAGCCCGCCCTGCTCCCGCATGGCATGGTAGGCATTGGTGCAGAGATTCATGACAATCTGGTGGATCTGGGTCGGGTCCGCCAGAATGGTGACGCCCTCGGCCTCAAGCCGCTGCGAGATCTCGATGGTGCTGGGCAACGAGGCCTTCAGCAGCTTAAGGGATTCCTTGACCACCGGGACGACCTGAACAGGGCTCAACTCATGCTCCCGCTCCCGGCTGAAGGTCAGGATCTGTTTCACCAGTTCCTTGGCCCGGGTGGCAGCCCTGTAGACCTCTTGCAGGTTCTGCCAGTTTGCGCTACCCGCGACCTCCGTGGCCATGACCATGTCGGTATAGGCAATGATCGGCACCAGGATATTGTTGAAGTCGTGGGCAATGCCCCCGGCCAGGGTGCCGATGGCCTCCATCTTCTGGGTGGTGCGGATTTGCGTTTCCAACTCGGCCTTTTCCTGCTCCGCCCGCTTGCGGGGTGTGATGTTGGTGGCAATCTCCAGCCGGACATATCTGCCGGCGGTCCACTCGATGGCCTGATCCCGGCACTCATACCACTCGTTGTTCACCGTGTTCTGAAACTCCCAGACACAAACCCCGGCCGGACGGCCATCAGCATCCAGCAATCTGTCGTTCGAGCAGAAAGGGCACGGCCCGATCTGCCCGGCTTGCAAGGTCTGCCAGCAGATCTGCCCGGCAATCTCCCCCCAGATATCTCGGCCATACTTGTTCACATAGAGAAGCTCATAGGTGGTAAAATCCGCGACATAGACAAGGCCGTCCAGGCTGTCCACCAGGGTCTTGAACCGTTGCTGGGCATTGCGGCTCTCATCCTCCAGCCGGGTGCGTTCGGTGCCGTCCCTGATGATGCCGCCGAAGTTGACTTCTCCCTCGGAAATCCAACTGGAAATATTGAGTTCCAGGAAAAATTCGCTCCCATCCTTCCGTTTGCCCTCAAACGCGTACACCTTGTCACGGTGCCGGGACACGCCCGTGGCGACAAATTTCCTCATGCCCTGAAGATGTCTTTCCAGATACCGCTCGGGCATGAGAATGGCGAGCGTCTTGCCCTCAAGCTCCTTTTCGCGATAGCCGAACATTTTTTCCGCCGCGCTGTTGACCGTAAGAATCTCCCCTTGGGCGGTGGTGATCACGATTGCGTCCTGCGAGGATTCGGTCAGGGAGCGGAAACGCTCCTCGGATTTCCGCAAGACGCCGAGCTGATGCTCCAGTTCGCGATTCAGCCGCCTGTTTTCCTCCAATGACCTGGAAAGGTTCGGCAGCGTCAGCAGTCTTGGCAGATGCGGGACAAGAAACAGGGCTGCGGCAACGGAGATGAGGGCGGCAATCGCCTTGACCACCCCCTCCTCCCAATAAGAAGGCACATAGACCGTCCAGGCGGCAAAAAAATGCGCGACCCCGCAGGCAAAAATAAAGGCGCCGAACAGAAGAAACATCCGGAAGAACGGCAGATCGCGTCTTTTGGCGATCAGGGAAAAGAACACCGCTGCAATCAGAAAATAGGCGAGGCCGGTGGCAATATCCGAACCGACGTGGAGCCAGAGCAGCATCGGATCCCAGACAAGGCGATACCCGTGCGGCATAAAATCCGTTGACTGGGCAAATTGCTCCAAAAATTCACGCATGGCAATGCTCTTTTCCTGGGGGAGTTCCGGCCTGCCGGCCATGCATCACGGCCCGTATCCTGATGTGTGTGTATGGTATCATAATCAGCCTGCAAAAAGATAAAAAAAGGACTGGCGGCACGGTCCCCCGGCGCGAAAAAAAACTGCAGTTAGACACTGCCCCACTCCTGTGCTACTATGGTGCCCAGAATCTTTTTTTCCGAAAAAAAAGGAGCCGCCACCCCAGATGAAATTCCGTTTTATTTTTCTCGCCCTCGGACTCCTTGCCCTCGCCGCCACCATTACCGGCGGAGTCGTCTATTTCCAGACGGTCAACACGCTGGTCCATGATCAAGCCGGAAAAACGGCCCAGGACAGCATCAAGCACCTCGACAAGGGCATTTCCTCCATTCTGAAAACCAACCAAAAGGCCGTGGAGGTTCTGGCCGAAATGTGGTCGGTGCAAAACTTTTTCAACCGGCAAAGCCCGGAGACCCTGGCCGAGGTGAAATTCGCGCTGGACGATTTCCGTGAAGCCTATAACGCCAACCGCTCTTGCCTCATCAACCGGGAGGGGCTTGTGATCGCCGCCAGTTCCGGGAAAAAATCCCCGGTCCGGATCGGCGATGATTATTCCCAGCGTCCCTTTTTCCAGAAAGCGCTGGCAGGTGAACATTACACCGCCCTGGCCCAAGGGGCCACAAGCCGGGAATCGGCCATCAATCTCAGCCATCCGGTTTTCTCGGAGAATATGGTGCTCGGCGTCGCTCTCCTCACCGTACCCCTTGCCGATATCGGAGAAATCTTCGCCCGCTCCAGCGGGATCGTCGCCCTGACCGACGAACACAACACCGTTTTTGCCGCCAACAAACAGGAATGGCTCCTCAAGGTGCTGGGCGATGCCCCAACGGCACCGCCCGTTGCAGTTACCGAAACCAGTCCGCGCCAGGGCGAGATGCCCAGCCAACTCCCCATAACCTTTGATGCAGCCAAGGGCACGGCCCGTTTTCCCGACGGCAACGAATATCTTTTTTCCCACTCCCCGCTCTCCAGCTCGCCGAGCTGGCGGATCAATTATTTTCAGGAATATGGCCGGATAGACGCCCGCCTTCGCCAGGCGCTGCTCGGCAAGGCCGGAATGCTCCTCGCCGGCATGACCCTTTTCGTCCTCGGGGCAATGATCTATCTTTTCCGGCAGGCGGAGGTGTTCTTGCGGCAGCGGGAGCTGGCGGAAAAGAAATCCAAATCCGCCAATCTCTTTCTCTCCCAGATCTGGAATGTGGCTGCCGACGGCATGCGGGTTATTGACAAAAATTATAATATCGTGCAGGTCAACGAAACCTTTGTCGCTATGACGGGCATGGAGAAAAAAGATATCCTGGGTAAAAAATGCCGGGATGTCTTCTGGGGCCCTGTCTGCAACACCGAAATCTGCCCCATGCGGCAGATAATGGCCGGCAAAAACCGGGTCGAATATCAATCCGTCAAGGAAAGCCCGGCCGGCAAGATCATAAACTGCTGGGTTATCGGCGTCCCTCTCCACGACGCAGGCGGCAAGCTCGTCGGCATCCTGGAAAGCTATCGGGATATCACCGAAAGGATAGAAAACGAACTGGCCATGGAAAAGGCCTTTGAAGAGTCGCACACCTTTGCCGAGGAACTGGCCGCCAGCAACGAGCAACTCCACCGCCAGCAGCAAGAACTTGCCCTGGCCCACGACACCCTCAAGCAGAGCCAGGCCCATATCCTGCAACAGGAAAAGATGGCCTCGGTGGGTCAGCTGGCCGCGGGCGTGGCCCACGAAATCAACAACCCCATGGGCTTTATCTCCAGCAATCTGAGCTCCCTGGCAAAATACCTGGAGCGTCTCACCGAATTCACCCGGACCCTTGAGGAGAAACTCCGGCAGGAGCCGCCGGACGAAGAACTTGCCGCCCTGCGCAAAAAACTCAAAATCGATTACATCATGGAAGATGCCGTGCATCTGGTGGAAGAATCCCTGGACGGCGCGGGCCGGGTCAAGAAAATCGTCCAGGGGCTCAAGAATTTTTCCCGGATCGATCAGGCCGAGCGGTTGGCCGCCGATCTCAACGAATGCCTGGACACCACGATCAACATTGTCTGGAACGAGCTGAAATACAAATGCGAGGTGAAGAAGGAATACGGGGAGCTGCCCCCCACGGTCTGCAATCCCCAGCAGCTCAACCAGATGTTCATGAACCTCCTGGTCAACGCGGCCCAGGCCATTGAAACCAAGGGGGAAATCAGGATCAAGACCTGGGCCGACCAGGATTTCATCTACACCCGGATCAGCGATACCGGCTGCGGGATCCCGCCGGACAAGATCAAACGGATCTTCGAGCCCTTCTACACCAGCAAGGAGGTGGGCAAGGGCACGGGGCTGGGGTTGAGCATCGTCTACGACATCGTGGTCAAGAACCACCAGGGCGATATCCAGGTGGAGAGCGTTGAGGGCAAGGGCACCGCCTTCACGGTCAAGATTCCGGTGATCGATGCGCCTGCGGGGCAATAGCCCAGCAAAATCCCCTCCCCACCTGCGGGAGAGGGTCAGGGTGGGGGGGAATCGGCAGATGTGACCATGCTGGCGCCTTCACCCACCCCCATGCCCCCTCCCGTAAAGGGAGGGGGAGCTTTTACAGCCCCACCAGCTCCACCTCGCCCCAAGCTCCCAGTTCCTCGCCCCGGATGATGACCACGCCCAGAATCCCCGGTACGCCGGAGGCCTTGCCCAGGGCCAGTTCAAGGCTCTGCCCCGGCTGCACCGCATTGCCGGCCATGGTGGCCACCGCGTCGGCCAGGGCGGTATCCTTGGCCAGCACCGTCACGGCGTCGGCCTCGCCCAGGCTCAGGGAGTGGCCCACGGTACCGGAAGAGGTGCAGATGCCGAGGGGCATACGGCCGGCGCCGATCTTCAACCCCACCCGGTTGCTGAGCGGCGAGGCTCCGGCAAAGATGGAGACCACGCTCTCCTGGTTGCGGCAAAAATAGATGTCGCCGCCGTTTTCCACCACCACCTCCCCTGCTCCCGCAGCGAGAAGAGCCAAACCGACATATTCGGCCATGGCCCCGGCCACCGCGGCCATGGGTCCAACCTCCGCCGCGAGACCGGCGGCAAGCATGGTCTTGACAATGGGCGGGGCCGTGGGATCGAAGGGAAGGGGGGCAAGGGTTGCGGCAAATTCAGGATGGCGGGCAATGTAGCCTTCCAGCTGGCTGCGATACTGGAAAACCGCGGCGCAGGCCTCCTCGCGCAGCTCTTTTCCGGCAAGGATCCGCAGGTCCGTTTCCCTGATCCGCACCTCGAAGCTGATCAGCGCACCGTGCTCAACCCGGTTCCGATAGGTTCTTTTCCGGTAGGAACAGGGGTCCGGGCGTTTGTTTTTTCTTTTGACGGTCACGGGATGGCTGGTATGGTGAAGGGGTTATTGGGGTAGGGTAATTAGCGGCAGTATAGCGGAGAAGAGGACGGGCGGCAAGGATGTTGCCCCCCAACTCCTGAAAGCAGGCAAAAATGAACCAAGACAGACAGGCGCGGCTCATTCTTTTTACCCGCTATCCCGAGCCGGGCCGGACCAAAACCCGGTTGATCCCGGCCCTGGGTGCCGAGGGCGCGGCCGCGCTCCAGCGGCGGATGAGCGAGGCCATTGTCAGCCACATGGCCCGGTTTGCGGCCCAATCTCCGGTGCATCTGGAAATCCGCTATGCCGACGGAACCCAGCAGGCCGTGGAGGCTTGGCTTTCCAGCGACATCCCCTGTCTGGACCAGGGAGAGGGCGACTTGGGCGCCCGGTTGCATCGGGCCTTTACCCAGGCCTTTGCCCAAGAGGCCAAAAAGGTGGTGGTGATCGGGGCCGATTGTCCCGGTCTCACCCCACCCCTCTTTGCCCGGGCCTTTGCTGCCCTGGACAACCAGGATTTGGTGCTCGGCCCGGCCGTGGACGGCGGTTATTATCTTGTCGGCCTCAACCGCCCGGCCCCCGCCCTTTTTTCGGAGATCCCCTGGGGTAGCGGGGAAGTGCTGGCCGCAACCCTGAAACAGGCGCAGTCCCTGAATCTTTCCCTGCATCTCTTGGAACCCCTTGCCGATGTTGACCGGCCGGAAGACCTTTTTAACTGTCCGGTAGCACTGCCGGGCAGTTACGACATCTCCATCATCATCCCGGCCCTCAATGAGGCGGAATGTCTCGGCCAAACCGTGGCCGGGCTGATCGGCCAACCCGGGGTGGAGGTGATCGTGGCCGATGGAGGCAGCCGGGATCGGACCGTCCCCTTGGCCACGGCAGCCGGGGCCAAGGTAATCCTTGCGCCGCCGGGGCGAGGAAGTCAGCAGAATGCCGGGGCGCGGGCGGCACAGGGAAGGGTGCTGCTCTTTCTCCATGCCGACACCCGGCTACCAGACGGGTTTGCAATGCAGATCCGCGATGCCCTCGGCCGGCCGGGCATCGCGGCCGGGGCCTTCCGCTTCGCCGTTGACGCCACCGGCTGGCGGTTCCGGCTCCTTGAATATTGCACCAATTGGCGGGCCGCCTGCTTTGGGCTGCCCTATGGCGATCAGGCCCTGTTTCTGCCCGCCGCCCGGTTTCAGGCAATGGGCGGCTTCCGGGAGATTGCCCTGCTGGAGGATCTTGAACTGGTGCGCCGCTTGCGGAAAATGGGCCGGATCGCCCTGCTCGCCACCCCGGCCCTCACCTCGCCCCGACGCTGGCACCGCCTGGGGTGGGCGCGAACGACCGTTATCAATCAGATGATCTTACTTGGTTTTTTTTGCGGGCTCGGTCCGGACCGACTTGCCCGCTGGTACGGCAAGATCAGGAAGGGCAATGGCGGGTTCTTTCGGAAGTAGGAGGCGATGCAGGTTTTGATCCGGGATAAAGGAAAGCAGAAACCCGGAGCTTTTGGCCAGAGAGGGTGCGGCCAGAGAGCCGGTCATGAGCGGATTGGCATCCGCCAGCAGCCCGGACAGCACCATGAAGAGAACAGTGGTAAACACGCCCGCTTTGACCAGACCGAAGATCCCGCCCATAAACCGGTCAAACCAGCCGAGAAGCGAGAGGCTCATCACCTTTTTCAGCAGAAAGCCCAGGGCCATGACCCCGAAAAAAACCGCCAGGAAAAGCAGGACGTAGGTTACGAGAAAAGAGAGCTGGGGCGAGGAAATCACCGAGGAAAGACGCGGGCTGATCTGCTCGTAATAGCGCCCGGCAAAAAAGTAGCCGAGGATGAGCGCGGCCAGGGAGGCGAGCTGGCGGACGAAGCCGATCCAGATGCCGCGAACAAGAAAGAGAAGAATGATGGCGATAACGCCGAAATCAATTGCGTTCATGACTGATCCCTTGAAGCATGGTTTCTTACGGCTTACAACGGCTTGCGGCCAAGGGCAAGGATTTTTATGAAAGGAGTGAACAATGGCGTTTGCCCAAGCCATTTTTGAGGAATGCCGGCCGCGCTGGCAGGACCATTTTGCCCCACGGACCCGGCTGCGGCTCGGGGGGGTGTGGCTTTCCACCCTGGCCGATTGCCCGCCCGAGGTGGCCGGCAAATATCTGCACGCGGACGAACTGAACCGTTGGACCGGGCTGCGCCAGAAAAAGAGACGCACCGAATGGCTGGGCGGACGACTGGCCGCCAAATGGGCGGCCGCGGCGCTTTTAGGCGAAACAGCCGTGGACTGGCAAGGCCTGACGATCCAAAACGAAGAAGATGGCCGCCCCTTTGTCGCAACAGAGGCTCACGCCGTGGCCCCGTTCATCTCCATCTCCCACAGCGGACATATGGCCGCGGCCCTGGCGGCAAATCTTCCCTGCGGCCTTGACATCCAGCAGCCGCTTGCCAAGATCCATACGGTCAAAGAACGCTTTGCCGCTCCGGAAGAAGAAGATATCCTGGGCGCCGCGCTGCCCCACCGCCCTTTTACGGAAACGGAACAGCTCACCCTGTTGTGGGCGGCCAAGGAGGCGGTGCGCAAGATGGTCCGGGTCAGCCCCCTGCTCGGCCTGCTGGAGATTCGCTTGCTTACGGGGCTTGGCGGGCACGGCACTCCGCAAGACCCGCTGACGCTGACTTTTTCTTCGGGCCGGGAGCAGGAGGGTTGCCCTTTGCTCATTCCCGTACTCTGTTTTTTTGCGGACAATCTGGCCTGGGCCATGGCTTGTCCGTTGATGCCAACCAAGGAGTAACCCATGGAACTCATGTCTTTTCTCAAACAAGTCCCGCTCTTCAGCGGCCTGACCGCCGAGCAGTACGACGAGCTGGCCATGATCATCACCCTCCAGGACTACGGCCGGGGCCAAGGCATCTTTGCCGAGGGCGATCCGGGCACCGGGTTTTATGTGGTCATGGAGGGGTTGGTCAAGATCTACAAGCTTTCCATGGAGGGCAAGGAGCAGATTCTCCACATCTTCGGGCCTGGGGAGCCCTTTGCCGAGGCCGCCGTTTTCATGGGCTCGACCTTCCCGGCCCATGCCCTGGCCCTGGAAAAAAGCCGGACTCTCTTCATCCCGCGCCGCGCCTTCATCGATCTGATCCAGACCAATCCGGCCCTGGCCATGAACATGCTGGCGACCCTGTCCATGCGGCTCAAAAAGTTTGCCCATCTGATCGAGGATCTCTCGCTCAAGGAGGTGCCGGGGAGGGTGGCGGCCCATCTCCTCTTTCTCAGCACCCAGCAGGGAGACAGCGACACGGTGAAGCTCAATATCGGCAAGGCCCAGTTGGCCAGCCTGCTGGGCACCATCCCGGAAACCCTCTCCCGCATCCTGACCAAGCTCGCCAAACAGGGATTGATCAGCAGCGAAGGGGCGCGGATCACCATTCTGGACCGGGACGGCCTTGAGGATCTGGCCATGGGGGAGAAGTTGTAGGAAGGCAACTGTCAGCTATCAGCTGTTAGCTGTTAGCTGCTTTTACTGTTCCAGAACGAACTCGAAGGCCATCCCGGTCTTGGCCAGATGGACGAGGATATTCTTCAGCCCTTGCAGGGTATCGACCTGAAAATTGATCTGCCAGGCCGAGGTGCGCGACGGCTGGCTGGAAAGCAGATCGATCTCGCTGATCTTCATCTCTTCCGGGGCCACTGCCAGCATCATGAGAACGCGGTTGCGGGACGGCGCCTCCAGAACGAGGAGGGTCTGCATCTTGGGCACCGTTGTTTCCTTGAGCCGCCAGCGCACCTCCACCACATCCTCCCGCTGGACATGGAGGGCGGAGATGGTGGAGCATTCCTTCTGGTGGATGGACAGCCCCCGCTCGCTGAGCAGGCCGTACAGCCCTTTATCCGTGGGGGTCGGGTTGCAGCAGCGGGAAAACTTGATGCAGACCGGGTCCAGGGTGGCAAGCTCGATGCGGTTCAGGCTGCCGGTGGGGGGCAGCAGGGTTTCCCTGCCCGCGTACAGCCGGGTTTTGATCTCGTTGATGAGTTCCCGCAGCCGGACTCTGCCCTCGCCCAGGCCGAGAAAAAGCTCCGGCAGCTCCCGGGCCCCGAAAGCGGCCAGGATGGTTGCCATGCCGGGTTTTTCCAGGAGCTCGGCGGGCAGGCCGTAGCGTTTGAGCTCCTGGAGCAGAATGCTCTCGCCGATCATGCGGGCCAGATCCTCGCGCCGCTGGCGGAAGAGCTTGGAGAGCTCGGCCCGGGCCCTGGGGGTCTGGCAGAGCTGTTGGATTTCCGGCTCGAAACGCACCGGCTCTTTCTGGCAGATGATCTCCACCTGATCGCCGTCTTCGAGGGGAGCGTCGGGCTCCACCTGGCGCTTGCCGATTTTGGCCTTGATGCAGCGCTTGCCCACATCGGTATGTACCTTGAAGGCGAAATCCAGCACGATGCTGCGGGCGGGCAGCTCCACCGGATCGCCCTTGGGGGTGTAGGTGTAGATCGCCTTCTTGCCGCTGACCGCGATCATCTCCCGGTAGGAGAGATCCTCGTCCGTTCCCAGGATATCCAGCATCTCCCGCAGTTCCACCTCGAAACTGGAAGGCACCTGCTTGTGGGCAAACCATTCCCGCACCAGGCCGGTGCGGGAGGAGGTGGTCATCTCGGCGGTGCGGATCTTGAACAGGTAGTTGCGCCCCTTGATGTTGGCCCGGGTGTGCAGGCTCTGGTAGCCGGTGGCCTTGGGGTTGGCGATGAAATCCCGGATGGTGCGGGGGATGGGGGGGTAATTCTGGTGGATGACCCCGAGAATCCGGTAGCAGGTCTGGATATCGTTGGCAACGATGATGAATTCCAGGGGATTGGCGATGGTTTTGTTGAGCACCTTCTGGCTCGGATCAAAATAGGCCCAGAGCCCCTTGGGGTTGAGGCGGATTTCGTGGGTGATCCACACCTCCTTCATCCGCTCCTCCAGGGTGCGCTTGATGGCCAGCACCTCTTCGCTGCTCTCCAGACGTTTGATAGCGGCCAGCACCTTCTGGCTCTGGCGCGGAAATTTATACATCAGGGCCAGGGTGTAGAGCTCGCGCTTGATGGAGTTCAGCCCCATGACCTTGGCCAGGGGCGCGTAGATGTCCAGGGTTTCCTCGGCGATTTTCTGCCGCTTGTCCTTGGGCATGGAGGCCATGGTCCGCAGGTTGTGCAACCGGTCGGCCAGCTTGATCAAGAGAACCTCAAGATGGGCCGCGGCCCCGGAGAAGAGCTTGCGGTGGACCAGCTTGTAAAAGGTCTGTTTGTCGCCGGCGAAATTGGCGATCTTGGTGCAGGCATCGACAATGATCTCGATGTTCTTGCCGAAGATCTCGCCGATCACCTCGCTGGTCACCTCGGGCACATCCTCCACCGTGTCGTGGAGCACGGCCGCGGCCAGCAGCTCCGGGTCGCGGATGTCCAACTCCTCCACCAGAATTTTCGCCACCTGGAGGGGATGGCTGACATAGGCCTCGCCGGACTTACGCCGCTGGTCTTGGTGGGCGGAAACGGCAAAGGAAAGCGCCTCCCAGAAAACCTTGGCCGGCCCTTCCTGGCCGCCGAGGATCTGCTCCATGCGCTCGCAATAGGCGGCTATGTTGAATTTTTGGGAGGGGGCCATGGATGGTCGCTGTCTTTCTTGTCCGGTCGTGGGGTAATATGGATGATCTGTCCCGACAAATAAGGTACAATCACCGT
>DASWIU010000084.1:0-4992 GCA_036397515.1 Desulfurivibrionaceae bacterium
ATCACGAGCAAGGATATCGCGGAAAAATTCAATATCAGCAAGCGCACGGTCGATCACCACCGGGCCAGCCTCATGAAGAAATTGCGGATCAACAAGAGCGCCGACCTGATCAAGTACGCCATCCAGCAAGGCTATGTGACGCAACCGGTCGAATAAACCCCTCCCTTCCGGCCTCTCAGCAGCACCGTTGGGCGAGGTTTCCGCCCAACCGGTCCTTGCGGCCGCAACCGGCCAGCCTTCCGGTAACACCCCCTCCTCACTCCTGCCAATCCCCCCTCCTTGCCGGCGGTTTCCCCCGGACCGATCCCTCCCCCCGGCTGCAAACCCACGCCGGGCCGGGAACTTGCAAGAAAAAATCGCCGGCACGAAAAAAAATGTTGATTTCCTCCACTGGGTACTTATACTGTGCCTAGGTACAGATACCTAGGCACAGATACCTAGGTTCTGATACGGAGGACCAGGGAGCCCTCATGCAAAGGCCGGAGGCCGCGGGGGGCGCACAACGGCATTTGGAGCAGGACCTGGTCATACGGCTTGCATGGAAACCGAATGGAGGATTGAGATGGCGTTATCGCGGCGGGATTTTCTGAAGTACAGCGGTGGAACGGCGATTGCCGGCGCAGTGGCCAACGGCCTGGTGCCGGGAGAGGCCTCGGCCAATGAACGGGATAACCGCCTGCAGGGGGCGAAGATGACGACCACCATCTGCCCCTATTGCGCGGTCGGTTGCAGCATGCTGGTGCACAGCAAGGACGGCAAGATCATCAACATCGAGGGTGATCCGGACTCGCCGGTGAGCAAGGGCTCGCTCTGCTCCAAGGGCGCCTCCGTGACCCAGTTGGTCAACAACCCCAAGCGGGTCGGCAAGCCCCTCTACCGGGCGCCCGGCGCCAGCCAATGGCAGGAGGTCGAGTGGGACTGGGCCTTTGACGCCATCGCCCGCCGCGTGAAACAGAGCCGCGATGCGACCTTTGTCCGGCGGAACGACAAGGGCGAGGAGGTGAACCGCTGCAACGGCATCGCCAGCGTCGGCAGCGCCGCCCTGGACAACGAGGAGTGCTATCTCTATGCCAAATGGTTGCGCTCGCTGGGCCTGGTGTATATCGAACACCAGGCGCGTATCTGACACTCCGCTACAGTTGCGGCTCTGGCAGAGTCGTTCGGACGCGGGGCAATGACCAACCACTGGGTTGATCTGAGAAATGCAGACGTTATTCTGATCATGGGCAGCAATGCTGCCGAGAACCATCCCATCTCCTTCAAGCATATCACCGAGGCGCAGGACCGCGGGGCGGTCCTGATCAGCGTCGATCCTCGATTCACCAGGACCTCGGCCAAGGCGGACATCTACGCCCCCCTGCGCTCGGGAACCGACATCGCCTTCCTGGGCGGGATGATCAACTACATCCTGAAAAAGAAGCTCTACCAGGAAGAGTATGTGAAGCTCCACACCAATGCCGAGTTCCTGGTCAACCCGGAGTTCAAGATGCCGGGCGAACTGGACGGCGTCTTTTCCGGTTTTGACGAGAAGACCGGCAAGTACGACAAGAAGGCCTGGGACTTCCAGCTCGACGAACAGGGGGTGGTCCGCAAGGACAAGACCCTCACCGACCCGCGCTGCGCCTTCCAGCTCCTGAAGAAACATTTCTCCCGCTATACCCCGGAGCTGGTCTCCCGCATCACCGGAACCCCCATCGAGCTGCTGGACAAGGTCTACAGCGTCTACGCCTCCACCGGCAAGCGGGACCGGGTGGCCACGGTCTGTTACGCCATGGGCTGGACCCAGCACACGGTCGGGGTGCAGAATATCCGCGCCATGTCCATCATCCAGCTGCTCCTCGGCAACATGGGCCTGGCCGGCGGCGGGGTCAACGCCCTGCGCGGCGAGGGCAATGTCCAGGGTTCCACCGACCATGGCCTGTTGTTCCATATCCTGCCGGGCTACCTCAAGACTCCGCTCGCCACCCAGCCGACCCTGAAGGAATACAACGAACAGAACACCCCCAAGACGGTCGAGGCGCAGAGCGCCAACTGGTGGGGCAACTATCCGAAGTATTCGGTGAGTCTGCTCAAGGCCTTTTATGGCGACAACGCCGGGCCGGAGAACGATTTCGGCTACGGCTGGCTGCCCAGGCTGGATGTCGGCACCAATTACTCGTGGCTGACCATCTTCCACCGGATGCTGCAAGGGCACTTCAAGGGCTTCTTTGCCTGGGGCCAGAATCCGGCCTGTTCCGGGGCCAACTCCAACAAGACGCGCAAGGCCCTGACCAAGCTCGACTGGATGGTCAACGTCAACCTCTTCGACAACGAGACCGCTTCGTTCTGGAAGGGACCGGGCATGAAGCCCGAGGAGATCAAGACCGAGGTCTTCTTCCTGCCCTGCGCCGCCTGGGTGGAAAAGGAAGGCAGCATCAGCAATTCAAGCCGCATGGTGCAATGGCGCTACAAGGCGGTGGAGCCGCGCGGCCATGCCCTGCCCGATGCGGAGTTGATCAATGAACTCCAGTTTAGGGTGAAGAAGCTGTACGAAAAGGAGGGCGGCGCCCTCCCCGCGCCTATCGCCAATCTTGCCTGGAATTACGGCCCCAAGGATGC
Organism: Desulfurivibrionaceae bacterium; assembly: GCA_036397515.1. Lineage (GTDB taxonomy): Bacteria > Desulfobacterota > Desulfobulbia > Desulfobulbales > Desulfurivibrionaceae > Thiovibrio. The sequence continues at coordinate 2,599 of DASWIU010000084.1, forward strand.
AACCGGCAAGGTCACGCACATGGACAGTCACCTGATCGCCAAGGAGATCAACGGCTATTTCCTGCGGGATACGGAGATCAAAGGGGAGATTTACAAGAAGGGCACCCTGGTGCCGGCCTTTGCCATGCTCCAGGCTGACGGCTCCACCTCGTCGGGCAACTGGCTCTACTGCGCTTCCTACACCGAGAAGGGCAACATGATGGCCCGCCGCTCCACCGCCGACCCCACCGGCCTTGGCCTCTACCAGGAATGGGCCTGGGCCTGGCCGGTGAATCGGCGCATCATCTACAACCGGGCCTCGGTCGATGCCTACGGCAAGCCGTGGGACCCCAAGCGGGCGGTCATCACCTGGGACAGCGAAAGCGAAAAATGGAAAGGCGACGTGCCGGACGGCCCCTGGCCGCCGTTGCGCAACGCCGACGGCAGTATCAACGAGAAGGGAACCAAGGCCTTTATCATGAAGCCGGCCGGGGTGGCCAGCATCTTCGGCCCCGGCGTGGTGGACGGCCCCTTTCCCGAGCATTACGAACCGCTGGAATGCCCGCTTAAGAAGAATCCGATGTCCGGCAGCCATCGGATCAACCCCACGGCCAAACCCCTTACCTCGGACGAGGACGCCTACTCTTCCTGTGATCGCAAATACCCGTTCGTCTGTTCGACCTACCGGGTTTCCGAACACTGGCAGACCGGGGTCATGACCAGGCATACGCCCTGGCTGCTCGAAATGCAGCCGCAGATGTTTGTCGAGATGAGCAAGGAACTGGCCGCGGAACAGGGGATCAAGAATGGCGAGAAGGTCATGGTCGAATCGGCCCGCGGCTCCCTCTGGGCCATTGCCATGGTCACCGGCCGTCTCAAGCCGTTTCTGATCGAGGGCAGCACGGTGCATCAGGTGGGGCTGCCCTGGCATTTCGGCTGGCAGTTTCCCGAGGATGGCAGCGGCGGCGAGAGTGCCAACCTGTTGACCCCGTCCATCGGGGACCCCAATACCATGATACCCGAGTCAAAGGCCTTCATGGTCAATGTCCGGAAGATGTAGGGAGGCGGCCATGGAAAAGAGTGTGTTGATCGATCTCACCAGGTGCACGGGCTGCCGGTCCTGCCAGGTGGCCTGTAAGCAGTGGAATGAACGCGTCGCGCGTCCGAGCAAGCTGGACGGCGATTTTACCAACCCCAAGGAGCTCAGCTCGGATTGCTACACCCATATCAACTTCATCGAGCAGGAGAAAAACGGCCAGCCGGTCTGGTCGTTTGTCAAGCGCCAGTGCCTGCACTGCAAGGAACCTGCCTGCGTCTCGGTCTGTCCGGTGGGGGCGCTGCAAAAAACCGCGGAAGGGCCGGTGAGCTACAACTACGACAAGTGCATCGGCTGCCGCTACTGCATGGTGGCCTGCCCCTTTTACATCCCCAAGTATGAATGGGAAAAGGTGCTGCCCTGGGTGCAGAAATGCAGCTTCTGCGCGGAGAGGATGAGGGATGGGCTGGAGCCCGCCTGTGTCAAGGTCTGCCCCACGGACACCATGTTCCATGGCGACCGCCAGGCAGTGCTGGCCGAGGCGGAGCGGCGGATCAAGAACGATCCGCAGAAGTATGTCCAGCACATCTTCGGCAAGGACGAGGCCGGCGGCACCGCCTGGATCTACATCTCGGCCGTGCCCTTTGCCGAACTCGGCTTTGAAACGAAACTGCCCACCCGGGCTCTGCCCAGCTACACCTGGGCGTCGCTCTCGACCATTCCCGGCAAGGCCACGGCCCTGCTGGCCGGTCTTGCGGCCATCGCCTACTTCCGGAACCGTGGAAACAGCCAGGAGGAGGAATAACCATGCACTATCACAAGCAAGAGAAGTTTCAGCCGTTCGCCGGCGGCGGCAAGCTGCTGCTGGGGCTGCTCGGCCTGTTCGGGGTGGTGGCGCTCTATCGTCTGGCCGCGGGGCTGGGTGCCTCCACCAATCTGAACGACACCTACCCGTGGGGGCTGTGGATCGCCATGGACGTCATGGTCGGGGTCGCCCTGGCTGCCGGCGGCTTTACCATCGCCGCCGCGGTCTATGTCTTCAACCTGAAGAAGTACAAGCCGGTGGCGCGGCCCGCGATTCTCACCGCCTATTTCGGCTATCTCATGGTCTCGGTGGGCATCCTGCTCGACATCGGCAAGCCGCATGTGCTCTGGCACGGGCTGGTCATGTGGCAGCCGCATTCGGTGATGTTCGAGGTGATCATGTGCGTGGTCATGTACCTCACGGTGCTCACCTTCGAGTTCGCCCCCTTCCTGCTGGAGGGGATCGGCAGGAAGGAGCTGGCCAAAAAGCTGCACGGCCCGGCCATCCTCTTCCCGCTGGTGATCTTCGGCATCACCCTCTCCTTTTTCCACCAGTCCTCCCTGGGCGCCATGTT
>DASWIU010000085.1:0-5163 GCA_036397515.1 Desulfurivibrionaceae bacterium
TTCGCCCCCATTTTGCGGTGGCGCTAGTACGGATTGATCGCTATGACGCCGGCACCTGACACTTTTCGCGCGAAACGCCGCGCCGCCCGGTTATTATGCACCTAAGGAGTATGCGGGAATGCCAGAGCAACAGCCAGATCGGAAGCTGAACTGCTGGGAGTACATGGGATGCGGACGCCAACCCGGCGGAAGTATGGCCCTGACCCTCTGTAAATGTCCGGCCGCCGTGGTCACCGCCTATCCGGACGGCAAGTACAACGGCGGGGTTTGCCTTGGCCGCCGTTGCTGGCGCATGGTGGGAACGCTCTGCGGAGGCGAGGTGCAAGGCACCTTTGCCCGGAAGATCGAACATTGCCAAAAATGCTCGTTTTACCAAAAGGTCAAAAAGGAAGAAGGCGAGAATTTCATGCACTAGCTAGTGTTGTTCAAAACCCCTGCAGGAGAGGAGTGGCCGCACTGGCTGCGGCGGGCGGAGTCCAGAACAACGCATGCACCATTGGCCGGAGGAATCACATGGATATCACCATATTGATCGTGCTGATTCTGCTCAACGGCGTGTTCGCCATGTCGGAAATCGCCCTGGTGACGGCGCGCAAAAGCCGGCTGCAGCGGCTGGCCGAGGATGGCGACACTGCCGCGGCCCTGGCCATGCGCCTCGGGGAAGAGCCCACTCAATTTTTGTCCACTGTCCAGATCGGCATCACCGCCATCGGCATCTTCAACGGCATCGTGGGCGAGGCCGCGCTGGCCGGTCCCCTTGCCGAAATGCTTTACCGCCTCGGCCTGGAGGAAAAGGCCAGCGCCATGGGCGCCACCGCCATCGTGGTGGTGGGCATCACCTATTGCACCATTGTTTTCGGGGAGCTAGTTCCCAAGCGCCTCGCCCAATTCAATGCCGAGGGCATTGCCCGCTTCATGGCGCGCCCCATCTCGGCCCTGGCAAAACTGTCGCGTCCCTTTGTCTATCTGCTTTCCCTCTCCACCGACGGTATTTTACGGTTAATCGGCAGAAAGGAGCTGAGCAGCGCCGATCTGACGGAAGAAGATATTCACGCCATGCTGGCGGAAGGATCACAGACGGGGCTGATCGAAAAGCATGAGCACCAGATGGTGCGTAATGTCTTCCGGCTGGATGACCGCCAGATCGCCTCCCTGATGACGCCGCGCAGCGAAATCATCTATCTGGATCTCGAACAGCCTTTTGAAAAAAGCCTGGAAGAGCTGGTCAACTCCGACCACTCCCGCTTCCCGGTATGCCGGGGCGGGATGCACGACCTGCTAGGAATCATCACCGCCAAGCGTTTGCTCAAACAGCGCCTGAAAGGTGAATCCGCCGACGTCGGCGAATACCTGCAGCCCGCCGTCTACGTGCCCGAATCGCTGACCGGCATGAAACTGCTGGCGCAGTTCCGGGAATCCGGCGTGCAGATGGTCTTTGTGGTCGACGAGTATGGGGAAATCCTGGGGCTGATTACCCTGCAGGATGTGTTGGAAGCCTTGGCCGGGGAGTTCAAACCCCGCGACCCGGAGGATGTGTGGGCCGTCCGGCGCAAAGACGGTTCCTGGTTGCTCGACGGCCTGATTCCCATCCACGAACTCAAGGATCGGCTCGGTTTAAAAGGCGTGCCCGAGGAAAACAAGGGGAGGTATAATACGCTGAGCGGCATGATCATGTGGTTGATCGGCGACCTGCCGCGCACCGGCGATGTGGCGGAGTGGGAGCAGTGGCGGCTGGAAGTGGTCGATCTCGACGGCAACCGGATCGACAAGGTGCTGGCCAGCCGGTTGCCTGAATCCCGGGACGAGCCGGATCGCCGGGAATCAGCGCCTGCGGCCGCAGGGGATACCTGACATCCATCGGCCCCGCTTCCGAACGCCGATCAACTCGTTCACCCCTCTGCATCCTCGCCGCTTTTTTCCTCGGCCACAGGCGGTTCTCCGGGCTTGAGGCTCCCAAAAGCCAAAGCATACTGCCGAGTAAACTCCGCGCCCAGAAAAAAAATCTGCGCCGAATAATAGACCCAGAGCAGCAGGGCGATCAACGATCCGGCCGCGCCAAAGCTGGAAGCCACGCCGCTCTTGCCCAGGTACAGACCGATCGCATGTTTGCCGAAGTCGAACAAGCCCGCGGTAACCACGGCGCCGACCCAGACATCGCGCCAGGAAAGCGGCGCTTCCGGCAGCATCTTGAGTATCACCGCGAAAAGAGAGGCGGTGATACTCAAGGAAAAAAGCGAGGAGAAAACCACCAAAGCGGAGCTGCTCCATATCCCGCCCACGGTGCGGGCGAACATGGCAAACGCCGCGCCGAACACAAGGGAAACAAGCAGCAGGAAGGCGAGAAGCAGCACCAGAACGAAGGCGAGGAATCTGGTGCGCAGCAGGCGGAGAAAAGCGGAATGCCGATACGACGGGACACCCCATATTTCATCCAGGCTGTGTTTCAACTCGACAAAGACGCTGGTGGCGGCGACCAGCAAAATAACCCCGGCCGCCATGCTTGCAAGCCGGCCGGAAACAGGATCCCGGGCCGCAGTCAGAAACGCCTGTATCGCCCGGGTGCCATTGGGTCCCACCGTTTTCGGAAGCTGGGCGATGATTTCGCCTTGAGCCGCCTCGGCGCCGAAGAAATACCCGGCCACCGCGATGGCCAGCACCAGGATGGGGGTCATGGCGAACAGGGTGTAAAAGGCCAAAGCCGCGCCCTTGCTGGCGTCGCGGTGGTTGATCCAGGCCTTTAATGATGCGAGCAGAACTTTTTTCATGCGCCTCCCTGTGACAGCTATTCTAAAATAACCGGTGGAAAATTAATAGATTTTCCACCGGTTCAGCTGATTCCAAGTCATTTTTTTCTGATTACCATGCAATCTCCGCAACCAGAGGGATACGCTTTGTCCTTTGTCCCGCCGAAGGCGGGATACCCGGAGTTTATGCCCCGCATGGGGTGCTCCTCGATGCTGCCGGGAGTTTGCAAACTCGGCTGCGCCTCAAACAGTGCAAACTCCTTTTTCGGCAGCCTCTCCGGTGCTCGGCTGCGGGCCAATGGGATTTTAACTGCAGGGAGGGCAAAGGAGTTGACTGATATTACTTGATAAACAGAAATAAAAATGCCCGGTTGGCCGATCTTGAGGTATGATAGCCATCCTGAAATTCGGCCTTGCGACGCACGCTTCCCCCTGCTGCGAACCTTACGCTTACCCCTCAAAGGACACGAGAACATGAGCGACAGCAACATCATCGAACTGACCCCTTTCCGCGCCGATCTGGCCCGCGCCCTGACCCGCCGGGGCGAACGGCTTCTGGCCGCAACCGATCTGGCCGAGGAGGTCGCGACCCTGGAACCTCTCGAAGCATACTACATTGTCCGGGAGCTGGGAATGGATCAAGCCCTGCCCATCCTCCGGGAGCTGAGCCACGAACAGCTGCAGGCCTGCCTGGACCTGGATTGCTGGAACCGCTACGATTTCTCCGTCGAGAGCCTTGATGAATGGCTGGCGCCCTTTGCCTCCATCGACGCGGAAACCCTGGCCCAGACCTTCCTCTCCCTGGATTATGTGGTCCAGCTCCTCTTCCTGACCCAGACCGTCACGGTGTACGATCCGGACACCGATCAGGTGCCGCCGGAGGACGAGACGCGCGAGACCACGGCCCGGGCCATGACCCCGGACGGCTTCTACCTTCTGGAGCTGAAGATGCCCGACCTGGCCCTGAAGGTTCATCCCTTTGCCCTGCTGGATGCCATGTACCAATACGACCCTACGGCGACGCACCGGTTGCTGAGCGAGGTCCGCGTGGATCTGCCCACCCAGATTGAGGAGGAGGCCCTGCGCTTCCGCGGCGGCCGCATGGAGGATCTGGGCTTTGCCAGCCCGAGCGAGGCAATCGGTCTCTTCTCCAAGCCGCCCAGCCGCAAGCCTTTGCCCCGGCCCCAGGAGCCGCTGGACAGCGCGGTCACCCGCTTGCCCTCGGTCTATGCCGCGCCCTTGCTCGAGGCCACCCTGTTGCAGCAGGCCATCTCCCTGGTTTCCGACCAAAACAGCCTCTCCCGCCTGGAACAGGAGCTGGTCTGGGCCATCAACAGCGCGATCATGGCCTACGGGGAAAAGCCGCAGGATGTCGAACACATCACCGCCCTGGTCACCCGGGTGCGGGACACCATCTCGCTGGGCCTGGAGTCCCTGCTGGCCAAGGAGGAGCCACCCTGCCCGCCGGACCAGGCCGGAGCCGCGGCCAAGGCGGCCGAGCTGCTGGAGATCTGGCCCATGACCGATCTGTTCCGGCACGGTTATGCAGCGGCCCTGGGGTTGCAGGAAGAGGTGCGGCAGGCCATGACCAAGCCCCGACTCGCGGCCTGGTACAATCTGGCGGACACGGAACAATCGGATGAACCGGCGGATCGGCTGGAGCGCGCCTTTATCGCCGCCCTGCTCGGCCGTCAGCCCCTGCACGGCGGCTTTGATCCGGGCAACGCCGAGACGGTCCGGGCCTTTGCCAGCCTTGCCGAGATTGCGGCAGCCCAGGTCCGGCTGAAACGGATTGTCGATCATTTTAGCGGGCGGAAATGATGCTTCCGTAATTGATGGTCTCGCAACAACTCGGGATTGGTTTCAAACAGGTGCTTCGACAGGGCTCGGCACGAACGGAATATTCATCTGTATTAAGTGACATTCCGTTCGCCCTGAGCCTGTCGAAGGGTAGCTGTTACGATTATTTACTCCCGTGTTGCGCTCGGCCGGTACCTCCTACAAGCCTGACTTGGAAGGCTCCGCCGGCAACTCCGTCAATGCCCGGGCAATCTCCCGGCAAAAACTCCCCAGCGCCTGATTCAGGGCGGTAACCAGCCCTTCCTGGTCCCGGCTGATCGCAGGGACCAGATGGCTGCTCCGTCTTTCCGGCAACACGATCCCGCCCTCCTTGCCCTTGACCGACCAGCGAGCAACCAGCCGGGCTGCCCCGTCGCTCTCGTTTTCAAAATGGAGCACCTCGACCAGGAGCTGGTAATCCACGGCCTTGGAGACTGGCCAGGGGTAGAGCAGGATGCGCTCTACGCCCAGCAGCACCGAGAGGTTTTCCCCCAGCACCCGGGCCATGTTTTCACCGAGCGGCTCGGCCCAGCGCTGGCTGTCCGCCAGTTGCAGCCGGTTGGCGGTGAGCCGGGTGACG
>DASWIU010000086.1:0-4250 GCA_036397515.1 Desulfurivibrionaceae bacterium
AGGAGCAACAGGTTGAAGCCATAGGTGATCTTCTTGCGTATGCCGAGATGGAACATGCTCCGCCTTCCTTTCCCGCGAGGGTGCCGATTTCCCCCGCCGATTTGCTGTTCGAAAACACCATACCCCCGCTGAAAAACAAAGTCCAGAGGTTGCATTTGGCAACACACGATTTCCCGTTGCAACACCAAGTTATGTTGTTAATTTTATTAGATATTATTTTTTTAGCAACAATAGCGTTGCAAAACTGAAACAACGCCCCTCCCCGCCAGAAAGTAAATCAACCTCATGAAATAACAGGATAAAACCTATTAACCAGAGCCTGGCACGCTTGTTGCTAAATGAAACAGTCAACAGCAACAAATCCTTACCCTGTTTTATCGCAACATACATATACGAAGGAGAAACACCATGAACACCATCTTGAACCGAATCGATCGCCTGATGATGGCCATCACCTTTGCGGAGGCCAACGAACCCGAACTGGCCCGGGAATGCCTCGGGAGCCAAAAACCGAAGCAGAACCAGCGGGCCGAGCAGACCACCCGGATACCCGACGGCCGGATTCTGCCGAGCCGGACCACCCATTGAACCGAACCCCCCTGACCTTGGAACGACCCATGAGCGCCCTGACGACGATGTTCAAAAAACTTGAAGACGCCATGACCGCGGCGACCTTTGCCGAGGCCGGGGAATTCGAGACGGCTCGCCAGTTCCTCAAGACCAACAAGAATGCCCACAAACGGGTGCTCCTGGGAACCGACAAGCCGGAGATCGCGACCAGAACCATCAGCTACGCCCTGCATCTCTGCCAACGCCTGGGCGGCGGCCTGGAAATTTTCCATATGCTGCATCTGCCGGAGAACGAAACCGCTTCCGGCCTGGGCCTGGAAAAAGAACCCCTCGCCGCCCTGAACAACGCGCTGCAGGAAAAGGGTGTTGTCTACCAACCGTTCAATGGGCGTGGCTGCCTGGCGGACGAGGTGCTCCGCCATGCCGGATCCCGCCGGGACATCCTCTGCGTTGTCTTCGATGTGCTGGAGCCGGACGGCGCGAGCTGCCGCAAGGCAAAAGAAAACATGATCGCCAAATTTCAGGCCCTGCACTGCCCTGTCGTGATGTACGCGGGATCATCTGCCAGAGCCTGATATCCATAACCAACTTCATATCAATAAGGGAGAAGAGATGACCATCACCACCTTTGACAAAAACATGTCGGCTGCCGCCTTTGCCGAGGCCGGCGAACACGACACCGCCCGCCAGATTCTGGGCGCAGACGCCACAAAGCAGTCCGGCAAATCCCCGGCGCCGGCAGTAAAGCGCAAGCCCTACTTGAAGACCATCATCTTCGGGACGATGTCGCTTTCCGCCTATTACATGCTCTTCACCAACGAAAAACTGGTCACCGAGGTCTTCACCATGGGCGGCTGGCGCTGGGTATACCCGGTGGGCGCGGCCTTCTTCTTTTCCTTCATCCACGGGGCCTTTGCCAGCAACCTGCTGAGCTCCATCGGCCTTGAAGCAAAAAAATAAATCCGCCGCCCCGGCTTATCTAAAGGAGATTTACCCACAATGAAGAAGTTATTGCTTATACTCATGCTCGCCCTTGCCCCCCTGTCCCTGCTCGCCCAGTCGGCCCTTGCCGCCGGAGACGGGCCGTCCAAGGATATGCTCAAAGGCATTATCACCGAAGTGAATGCGGTGGACCGCACCATCGTCTTCCAGAAGGATGACACCAAGGAATTCATCACCCTGGCCATGGGCGCGAAGATGCTGCCCGAAGACATGAAAATGAACCAGAAGGTGTTGATCAATCTGGACAAACATGCTGAGGCCGGCAATACGATGAAGGATATCTCCATCATGTTCATCGACATGAGCGTCAGCAAGCTCCTTGCCCTGCTGGTTATCGGCGCGGTGGGCGGCTTGCTCTCCGGCTTCATCGGCTCCGGCGGCGCCTTTGTCATGACCCCGGCCATGATGTCCCTGGGCGTCCCGGGCGCGGTGGCGGTGGCCAGCAACATGTGTCACAAGTTCCCCAAGGCCATGGTCGGCGCCTACAAGCGCTGGAAATACGGCCAGGCGGACATCAAGCTCGGGTTGGTCATGGCCGTCACCGCTGTTATCGGGGTGCAGATCGGGATCAAGATCCAGAAATACATCCTGAACCAATTCGGCGGCGCAGGCTCCAACCTTTACATCAGCGCGGTTTTCATGGTTGTCCTGGTTTTTGTCGGCGGCTATGTTTTTTATGATGCTTGGAAACTCGCCAAGGGCGGCGGCAAAGAGACCGTGAGCAAGCTCGCCGTTGCCATGCAGAAGATCAACCTCCCGCCCATGATGCACTTCAAAACCGCCAAGGTGACCATCTCCGCCTGGATCACCATCCCGGTCGGCCTGCTCACCGGCATGCTCGCCGCCACCATCGCCGTGGGCGGCTTCGTCGGCGTCCCCGGCATGATCTACGTGATCGGCGCCTCCGCCGTGGTGGCCAGCGCCACCGAGTTGATCATCGCCTTTGTCATGGGTGCCTGGGGTTCCGTACAGTGGGGTCTTTCCGGTCTTATCGATATCCGTCTTGCCCTGCTGCTCCTGGCCACCTCCCTGATCGGCGTCCAGCTCGGCGCCCTGGGCACCACCTATGTCAAGGACTACATCATCAAGGTGGTCATGGCCACCACCATGCTCATCGTCGCGGTCAGCCGCGGAGTCAAGATCCCCGGCTACCTCATCGATCTTGAGCTGATGAGCCCCATCCAAGAAAGCACCATCGCCCTGCTCGAAGGCATCAGCTTCTGGTCCTTGGTACTCGCCCTTGGTTCCGCGGCCCTGATCATCATCGTGGCCATGGTCAAGGGAATGACCGCCGACAGTAGAAGCAAGAAAGTGGTCATGGGAGTATAAGCAATGGCCAAGTACCGAAAGATCCTCGTTGCCTACGACGGTTCCTCCTCGGCCCAAAACGCGCTCTCCCTGGCAAGCCAGCTTGCCAGGGAGGACAAGAGCTGGATCAAGGTCTTGGCTGTTGTCCCTCCCTACCAAGGGGATTTGGAGCTCATCGGGGTTTCGGACATCAAGGAGGCCATTACCGGCCCCGGCCAGGAGCTGTTGGCCGAGGCCCGGCAACTGGCGGACCGCGAAGGGGTTCACATCCTGACCAACCTGGAACAGGGCGAACCCTACGAGCAGATCGTCCATGTCGCCGAAGAAGAAAGCTGCGATCTGATCATCATGGGTCGCCGGGGCAAGGGCAGAATGGAGCGGGCCCTCATCGGCAGCGTCACCGCCCGGGTCATCGGCCATACCGGCAAGGATGTCCTGGTGATTCCGGAAAACGGCACGCTCTCCTGGGAGAACATCCTTCTGGCCACGGACGGCTCGACCTGTAGCGACAACGCCCTGGCCCGGTCCCTGGAGATAGCCCAGGAACGGAAAGCAAAACTCTCCGCCGTTTCCGTGGTCTATACCAATGACGAGTTTTATGCGGTGGGCCAGGAGGTCATGAAGGAACTGTACCAGGAAGCGGACAAGGTTCTGGACAAGGTCCGCAAATGGGCCGGGGATCTCGGCGTCCAGGCGGAGCTGTTCGTGCGGGATGGCGAGCCCCATCAGGCCATCACCGACCTGGCGGCGGAAATCTCCGCCAGCCTCATCGTCATGGGTTCCCATGGCCGGAAAGGCTTGACCCGCCTGCTCATGGGCAGCGTCACCGAACGGGTTATCGGCTATGCCGACTGCCCGGTTTTGGTCTGCCACCTGTAAGCGAAAGCTTCACTTCCCAAATAGGTTGTTTCCCGACGGGCGCTCAGATGAGCGCCCGTTTTTTTTGTTGGCTCATCCGGGAATTCAGGGGGCTGTGCATGAAGTTAGTTTGTTCATTTCTTTGCTTGCCCAAAGAAACGAACCAAAGAAAAGGCACCCTGTGTCCCTTGTCCCGCCAAAGGCGGGATGCCCTGCGCTCCTCGATGCTGCCGGGGCTTTGCAAACTCGGCTAACGCCTCAAACAGTGCAAATCCCCTTTTCGGCAGCCTCTCCGGTGCTCGGCGGCGTGCCAATGGGATTTTTTTTCTTCCCCCCCCATTTGTCCTGCCGCGCCTCGCAGACGGGGGCGGAAAAGACGCGGGAACTGTCTGAGGGCGAAGCCCGAGTTTTTCCGCGTCCCGCCCTCGTCGAGAAGTAAGGGAAGCCCGCAGGGCCAGGACTGGCTGGGGTGCCTTTTTCTTGTTTCTTCTTTTGGGCACGCAAAAGAAGAA
>DASWIU010000087.1:0-3598 GCA_036397515.1 Desulfurivibrionaceae bacterium
CCTTAAGAATTGGCCTTCTTCGTGTATGGCAGAGGTTTTTTCTTGTCACTGTCCAGCAGCACCGCAGCTGCTTTGTCATCGGCCGGCTCATGTGCACCAGCACACTTCGCCGGCCTCTTCCGCGCATCCGCGGCACTGCTGGACAGTTATGGTTTGGGTTTCAGCCTGTTTTTCGGCTTTAGTTTGGATCGTTACATTTTTCTTGTTTTCTCCCCTTGGTGTTCCTTCCCCCTCCGAGAATTCTTATGAGTCAAGCCGCTAAAACGCCCGAGCCTGCGCTGAAGCCTGTTTCCGAGGATGCCATTCTCAAGGTCTCCAAGGAGATCGTGGTGAAGTTCATTGAGGTGGGTCGGCTCGCGCCGGGTAATTTTGACGAGATGTTCCGCGCCATTTATCAATCGGTGCGGGATACGGTCCGGTCCTGATGAGGTCCGTTTCCTTAGGGGGTCTCGATCCCGCCCTCAACCGCTTTCCTGAAACAATCAAGCATATCCACCTCATGGGTATCTGCGGCACCGGGGTGGGCGCCCTGGCCGGCATGCTGAAAAGCGCGGGCTTTACCGTGACCGGTTCGGATCAGCAGGTCTATCCCCCCATGAGTGATTTTCTGGCCGGCCAGGGTATCGCGGTCCAGTCCGGCTATTCCCCGGACAACCTTGAGCCGCGTCCGGATCTGGTGGTGGTAGGCAATGTCATCCGGCGGGAAAACCCCGAGGCCCTGGCCCTGGCCGAGCGCGCTATCCCCTATGTCTCTTTTCCCCAGGCCCTGAGCCATTTCTTTATCCGCGACAAGACCTCCCTGGTTGTCACCGGAACCCACGGCAAGACCACGACCTCCTCCCTTCTGGCCAGCCTGCTCCGCGAGATCGGGGCGGAACCGAGTTTCATGATCGGCGGCCTGGTGCAGGCCTTTGGCCGGAACTTCAATGTGGCCGAGGGGAAATACTTTGTCGCCGAAGGCGATGAGTACGACACCGCCTTTTTCGACAAGGGGCCGAAGTTTCTCCATTACCGGCCCCGGATCGCCATCCTCACCAGCATCGAGTTTGACCACGCCGATATCTACGCCGATCTTGCCGCCATCAAGGCCTCTTTTGCCAAGCTTGTCGCCGCCATGCCCCCGGATGGCTTTCTGGTGGCCTGCTGGGATGACCCGGTGGTCCGGGAGGTGTGCCAGGGGGCAGGGTGTACCGTGGTCGGCTACGGCTGTTCCGAAGAGTGCGACTGGCGGGTGACTGATCTGCGGGTCCGCCCGGAAGCCACCTCGTTTCAGGTGAGCAAGCATGGCGCCCCTTTTGGCGGTTTTGAAAATGTCCTGCCCGGACGCCACAATGCCTTGAACGCCCTGGCCGTGATCGCGGTCCTTGATATCCTGGGTTTTGATCGGCAGGACGTGGCCCAGGGGTTGCGCAAATTCCAAGGGGTGCGGCGGCGCCAGGAGGTGCGGGGTGTGGCGCGGGGGGTGACGGTGATCGATGACTTCGCCCACCACCCGACGGCAGTGCGGGAAACCCTGGGTGCTCTGGCTGCTGCCTATGCCGGCCGCCGCCTGCTGGCTGTTTTTGAGCCCCGGACCAACTCCAGCCGACGCAAGGTCTTTCAGGAGGCCTACGCCTCCGCCTTTGATGCCGCCACAGAGGTCCTGGTGCGCGAGCCTGCCCCCCTTGCCAACATCCCGGAGGCCGAGCGGTTTTCCTCCCTGCAGCTGGTTGAGGAGTTGGCAAACAGAGGCCTGGGCGCCCGGTATTTTTCCACCACCGAAGAGGTTCTTTCCTATCTTGATGGCAGCGCCCGCGAGGGCGACGTGGTGGTCATCATGTCCAATGGCGGGTTTGACAACATCCATCAGCGGCTTCTCGAGTTGCTGGCTCGGAGTGTTGCCGCGCCGGTGTAAAAAAACGATAAAAAAAGCACAGGCTAGGTACTTGTCGCCACAGTATTTCTACCTTTGCTAACGATTTGAATTTGTGACTATTTCCCATCCTCCACCCCGCCGGTCCGGAAGAAATCCCGACCTGAATCCCTGCTTTTAACTTCTTGAAAAAATGGAAAAAACCGGGGTTTTCCGCCCTGTTTTTTGGCGCCTCGCTTTTTCTGAATACCCATTCAGTATTTGCTTGACATCGATTTTTGATAGGGCTATTTAGACCGGAAGCTATTCGCATAATGGTAAGCGATCACAGGGCACCGCATCTACTTTGTCATCGGCCTGTTCACATAGGCAGGCTATAGTTCGCAGGCCTCTTTCGCGTATCTGCTGTACCCTGCGATCGCTTACGGTTTCTGGGCAAAGCGTAGCTCTCGGTTCCACCGTGTTCAGTTACGCATAATGCGCTTCATCATAAGGAGCATACAGTCGTGGAACAGCAGGCAACTCTTGATATTCTCTATGTGGCAGCCTTTTTCCTGGGCGGCCTCGGCTTTGCGGTGGGTCCGTTTATTATCGCCCTCCTCCTGGCTCCCCGCTCCACCAGAAACACCCAGGGGAAAACAAAACAGCTTATTGAATGCGGCATGGAGCCCATCGGCGACGCCTGGATCCGTTTCGGTATCGTCTATTATCTCTATGCCCTGATGTTTGTGGCCTTTGCCGTGGACATCCTCTTTTTGTTTCCGGTGGCGCTCGTCTACAACAGGGCAGGGCAGGCCGGGTTCAATATCGGCGACCTCCGGGCTTTTCTCGAGATCCTGATCTTTGTCGGAATCCTGTCATTGATAATCATCTATGCTTGGAAAAAGGGAGTGTTCAAGTGGGAACGCAAAATATACAGCCCGCGATAGTTCAGTTTGCCCAGCTTGACAAACTGCTTGCCCTGGGAAGAGCCAATTCTCTCTGGCCCATGACCTTCGGTTTGGCCTGCTGCGCCATCGAGATGATGGCCACCGGCGCCTCCCGCTTCGATCTGGCCCGCTTCGGCGCCGAGGTCTTCCGGCCCTCTCCCCGCCAGTGCGACGTGATGATCGTTGCCGGCACCATCAGCAAGAAGATGGCCCCGGCCGTGGAAACCCTCTACGACCAGATGCCCGAGCCCAAATGGGTCATCGCCATGGGCAATTGCGCCATCTCCGGCGGTCCCTTTGTTTTTGAAGGCCAGTACGGCATTGTCGAGGGCGCGGACAAGCTGTTTCCGGTGGATGTCTTCATCCCCGGCTGCCCGCCGCGCCCCGAGGCGTTGATCGAGGGGATTTTGGAGCTAGAGGAAAAAGTGACGGGTTCCCGCAGATGGCCAAGAGTGGAGGTGGGTTGATCATGAACTGTGGCGCGATCAAACAGAAACTGGCTGCCAGCGGGGCCGGGGAAATAACCGAAACGGAGTATGCCCGCAAAGGCTTTGCCCTGGACGTGCGGGTTGCCCCGGAGCAGCTGATAGCCGCGGTCTCGGTGCTGGACGCGGAAGGATTTTTCATCGAGGCCGTTACCGGCGTGGACTGGCTCGGTGAGCAGGCCGCCTTGCGTAAGGAAGCGGAGGCAAAAGCCGCCGCCGAGGCCAAGGCGAAAGCCGAGGCCGCTGTTGCGGCCGGAGAAGAGCCGCCCCCGGCCGAGCCGCCCGCCGAACAGGGCGAACTTGCCGAAGACGCGCTGGAGGCGGTGTACGAC
>DASWIU010000088.1:0-3223 GCA_036397515.1 Desulfurivibrionaceae bacterium
CGAGGTCTACCCCGGCAAAAAGCGCTGCCTCTATGTGCGGGTCTACGAACGCCTCGCCCCGCAAGGGTTGGCCGAATCGATGCGGCATGGCTTTGTGCCCCCGCGCAACTGGGCGCTCAACAACACCTCCTCCTGGCTCAACTTTTTCCGGGGCTTGGACCACGCCGGGGCGAGCCGGGAATAGTCGCGACAAAAAAATATTTCCCTTCCATATAATTAGGATGTATATTTCTTCTTTTTTTTCGGATGACCGACAGCATACCATACGGAATGTAACGGTTCAGCAGTGCTACAGATGCAAGGAAGAGGCCTACGAAGTGTGCTAGTGCACATGAGTAGGCCGATGACGAAACAGATGTGGTGCTGCTGGGCCGTTACATACAAGGGACAAAACGACATGACACACTCAGGCGCATCACGCCCCAAGGACGAATGCGGCGTTTGCGGAATTTTCGGCCATGAGGACGCAGCCAAACTCACCTACTTCGGCCTCTACGCCCTCCAGCATCGGGGCCAGGAAAGCGCCGGCATCGTGGCCAGCGACGGCAGCCGGATCTCCCAGCACAAGGGCATGGGGCTGGTGCACGATGTTTTCAGCGAGGCCGACCTGCAGGGGCTGAAAGGCCACCTCACCGTGGGCCATGTCCGCTACTCCACCACCGGCGCCTCCAACATCGTCAACGCCCAGCCCTTCACCGCCACCCACCAGGGCTGCACCGTGGCCGTGGCCCACAACGGCAACCTGGTCAATATCCGCAGCCTGCGCGACGAGCTGGAGAAAAAGGGCTCCATCTTCCAGTCCACCATGGACAGCGAGGTGGTGGTCCATCTGCTCGCCCGCTGTTCCCACCTCGGCCTGGACCAGGCGCTCATCGACACCTTTGAAAGCATCAAGGGCGCCTACTCCGTCCTGCTCCTGACCGAAGACAAGCTCATCGCCGTGCGCGATGCCGGCGGCTTCCGGCCGCTCTGTCTAGGCAAGCTCAACAACGGCGGTTTCATCGTCGCCTCGGAAACCTGCGCCCTCGATCTGGTCGAGGCCCAGTATATCCGCGACATCGAGCCCGGCGAGATCTTGATCATCGACCGCGACGGCCAGCGCTCCCTCCAACTGGACACCAGCCAGCGCCGCAGCTTCTGCATCTTCGAGCAGGTCTATTTTGCCCGGCCCGACAGCGACATCTTCGGCAAAAACGTCTACCTGAGCCGCAAGCGCATGGGCGAGATCCTGGCCCGCGAATGCAAGATCGAGGCGGATTTCGTCATGCCCTTTCCCGACTCCGGCAACTACGCGGCCATCGGTTTTTCCCAGGCCTCGGGCATTCCGCTCGAAATGGCGGTGATCCGCAACCACTATGTGGGCCGCACCTTTATCCAGCCCACCCAGTCCATGCGCGATTTTTCGGTGCGGGTCAAGCTGAACCCCATCCGCTCCTTTCTCAAGGGCAAACGGGTCATCATCCTGGACGACTCCATCATCCGCGGCACCACCGGCCGCTCCCGGGTCAAATTCCTGCGCGAAGCCGGGGTCAAAGAGATCCACATGCTGATCAGCTGCCCGCCCACCCGCAATCCCTGCTATTACGGGATCGACTTCCCCTCGGGCGGCGAGCTCATCGCCAACAAGAAAACCGTGGACGAGATCCGCGAGCACCTGGGGCTTGACTCCCTCTATTACCTCAGCCTGGAGGGATTGCTGGAAGCGTGCGGCGGCCCGCCGGCAGACTATTGCAAGGCCTGCTTTGACGGGGATTACCCCGTGCCGCCGGACAAGGATTTCTGCAAGATGCTCCTGGGCACCAGGGACTTCTGCCGGACCAAGGATAATAAATAGGAACCCGCCGACCAATGAGCATTGAACAGGCCAAGGAAGTTCTCAGGATCGAAGCGGAAGGCATTCTCGCCCTGCTCGACCAGATCGACGCCGATTTTGAAAAGGCAGTGACCATGATCATGGCCTGCCCGGCCCGGGTGGTGATTACCGGCATCGGCAAATCCGGGATCATCGGCCAGAAGATCGCCGCCACCATGAACAGCACCGGCACCCCGGCCCTGTTCCTCCACCCGGTGGAGGCCATGCACGGCGACCTGGGCATGGTGGATCCCCACGACGTCATCCTGGCCATCTCCTACAGCGGCGAAACCGCGGAACTGAGCCTCCTGCTCCCCAACCTCAAGAAACGCGGGGCCAAAATCATCGCCATGACCGGCAACCCCGCCTCCAGCCTGGCCCTGACCGCCGACGCGGTGCTCAAGGTCGCGGTGCCTCGGGAGGCCTGCCCCCTGGGCCTTGCGCCCACGGCGAGCACCACCGCGGCCCTGGCCATGGGCGACGCCCTGGCCGTGGTCCTCTTGAACCTCAAGCAGTTCAAGGAAAGCGATTTCCGGCGCAACCATCCGGCCGGCAGCCTCGGCGAGCGCCTCAAGGTGAATGTCGCCGAGGTCATGCTCACCGGCGCGGCAATCCCCAAGGTGCCCCAAACCGCCACCCTGCCCGAGGCCATTGCCGAACTGAACGCCAAAAACCTGGGCGCGGTCCTGGTCATGGAGGGAGAAACCATCACCGGCATCCTGACCGACGGCGATCTCCGCCGCTTTATCAGCCAGCGAGGCGGCAACCTGAGCGGCCTCACCCTGGCGGAGACCATAACCAAGGCGCCCAAAGCCATTACCACCGATCTCCTGGCCGCCGACGCCCTCAGCATCATGCAGCGCCACGAAATCACCTTTCTGGCCGTAACCGATCGCAACGGCACACTGGCGGGCGTGCTCCATCTCCAGGATCTGCTGGGCAAGGGCGAGTTCCGCTTTCTGGTGTAGGGGAAAATGATATGTTCACAAAAGCACCCTTCGACAGGGCTCTCCTGAGCTTGCCGAAGGGCCCAGGGCGAACGGATAGGATCTTAATGTATTGATCTTCCGCTCGTGCTGAGCCTGTCGAAGCACCTGCTTGGGGCCAATTCTGCTTTTTTTTGTGAAGCCATCGAAAATGCCGGTTCCGCCGGACCGACCCCCGAAAAACCGCTTATTCTGGTAGATATACCTATTGGGCGAGGCTATTTTTTATGCTACAGTTCCCGACGCTGTTTTGGTTTAACGGGTTATAACCCGGACCAACCGGAGAGAAAAAATTACCCGGCGCCCATTGCCGGGTTTCATATCTTCATATGAGGCTTTGTTATGGCAATCTCCAGCAAGGACATCAATTCGGCCTTCAGCGCCG
>DASWIU010000089.1:0-3656 GCA_036397515.1 Desulfurivibrionaceae bacterium
AACCGGCGGAGGCCCTGCCCCTGGTGGACCCAGGCACCATCGAGGTAGTGGTGACGCCGGGCAGTGTCTTTGACATTCACGGCGGGCGGCTGGGATACGGAGGCGGATTTTATGACCGCTTTTTACAGGGTGCGGCGCCCCAGGCCCTGCGGATCGGCCTGGCCTTTGATCTCCAGGTCGTTGCGGCCGTGCCCCTTAAAAGCCACGACCAGCCGCTCGATTATCTGATCACCGAAACCCGCACCATTCCTCTGGAGAGAAAAAGGCCATGCCCAGAAAAACCGCGGTCCTGAAAGACCCGCTCTTTCTTGAACACGACCCGGGCTACGACCATGTGGAAAGCCCGGAGCGCCTTACCGCCATCTACCAGGCCCTGGCCCGGCCGGAAGAGGCTAAGGCCTTCTTCTATCCCGACTGCGAGCCTGCCGGCTATGATGATCTGGCCGCAAACCATACCCCCGAGTATATCGAACGGGTGGCCGAAACAGCGGGCAAGCAGTTCGACGTGCTCGACCCGGACACCCACACCTCGCCCCGCTCCTACGAAGCGGCGGTCCTCGCGGCAGGCGCGGTGATCACCGGCCTCAAGCTGGTGGCCGCGGGCCAGGCCGACAATGCCGCGGCCCTGGTGCGTCCGCCCGGACACCATGCCGAGGCGGACCGCGCCAGAGGTTTCTGCCTGTTCAACAATATCGCCGTCGGCGCCCGCTATGGCCTGAAACATCTCGGCATGGAGCGGATTCTGATCCTCGATTGGGATCTGCACCACGGCAACGGCACCCAAAACGCCTTTTATAACACCGACCGGGTCCTCTACTGCTCCACCCACCAGTCCCCGTATTACCCGGGAACCGGCGCCCTCCAAGAAACCGGCACGGGCAAGGGCGAGGGCTACACCCTCAACGTGCCCCTGCCCGGCGGCCAGGGCGACCGGGATTTTGCCCGGATCATGGACGAACTGGTGGCTCCGGTGGCCCGCCGGTACAGGCCGGACTGCATCATGGTCTCCGCCGGCTACGACACCCACGTCTCCGACCCCCTCGGCGGTATGGCCGTAACCACCGCCGGTTTTGCCTATATGACCAAGGTTCTGGCCGATCTGGCGGCGGAGCTGTGCGGGGGACGGCTGGTGTTGGTGCTGGAGGGGGGCTACAACCTGCAAGGCCTTGCCGACGGCGTACTGGCCAGCCTCCATGAAATGAGCGGGGAGGGAGGGCTGTCGCCCGCCGCGTTCACGGCCCTGACCCAGGCAAAAAGGCCCCTGCCCGCACTGGATGCGGCCCTGGCCGTGGCAAAAAATTACTGGACTTTTTAAGGAAAACTCTGTGTTATAAATCGATAATGGTTGCGGCCTTTCCCGGGCCATGATCGCACTCCCCATTCTTACTTTCTGGTTACGGACGCACATGGCACAGGCAAAGATTCTCATCGCTGACGACGACACCCTGGTTCGGGAGGCCGTCTACAAGATCCTCACCATGTTCGGCCACACGGTCGTGCCCTGCGCCAGCGGCGAAGAGGCCCTGGCCGCCCTGAGCGGGGATTTCGATCTCATCATCCTCGACATCAACATGCCCGGCCTGGACGGCTTTGAAACCCTCAAGCTCATCAACGACCGCAATTACGGGATTCCGGTAATCTTCCTCACCGGCGCGGGCTCCATGGAGTACGCGGTCAAGGCCATCAACCTGGGGGCCTATGACTTCATCCCCAAGCCCATCGAAGATCTGGACATCTTCAACATCAAGGTCAAGCGGGCCATTGAAAAACGGATGTACGTCGTTCAGGAGAAGGCCTACAAGGAAAATCTCGAAACCGAGGTGCGCAACAAGACCCGCGAGCTGGCGGAAAAAAATCGCATGCTGGAAGAATACAACGAAAATCTGGAAGTCTCCGCCCTGAACACCATGCTCACCCTGCAGACCGCCCTGGAAGAAAAGGACATGTACACCGCGGGCCATACCACCCGGGTGACCCTGCACGCCATGAGCATCGGCCAGGCCCTGCGCCTGGGCCAGGAGGATATGACCGTGCTGGAACGGGCCTGCAAGGTCCACGACATCGGCAAGCTGGTGGTGGATGTCAGCTATATCCGCAAACCCGGGCCGCTCACCGATGAAGAATGGCTCCTGATGAAAAAACACCCGGAGATCGGGGCCAACATCATCACCCCCCTGGCCTTCATGCAGCAGGAGCTCTTCATCGTCCGCCACCACCACGAGCGCCTGGACGGCAAAGGCTATCCCGACGGTCTGGGCGGCGATGACCTGAATCTGTTGACCAAGATCATCACCGTGGCGGACAGCTATGACGCCATGACCTCCAAGCGCAGCTACAAGCAGAACCTGGAACTCAAGGATGCCATTACCGAGCTGAACCGTTGCGCCGGGAGCCAGTTTGATTCCGAGGTGGTGCGGGTCTTTGTCGAGGTTCTTGAAGGCCAGGCGAAAATGAGCGCAAGCTAGCCCCTTGCGCTTTTGCCAGACCATCAGGGATTGTGTTGAAATCGCAGATAAGCGCGGAATTCGAACAGCTGCTTCGACAGGCTCAGCACGAACGGAATATCAATGCGTAAGTCAATGTCCGCTCGCCCTGAGCCCTTCGACAAGCTCAGGAGAGCCCTGCCGAAGGGCTGTTGTTACGAGACCATCAGGGATTGACTTGGACGCCTGAATACGTTACAAATCATGGCATGAAAATCACCCCGGAAGAAGTACGACATGTCGCCAAGCTGGCAAGGCTTTCGCTGTCCGAGGCAGAGGTGGCGGAAACCACCCTGCAGCTGGATGGCATCCTGAGCTATGTGGAAAAACTGGGCGAACTGGACACCACCGGCGTCTTGCCCACCACCCATGCCCTGGCCATCCACAATGCCTTCCGCGCCGATGAGGTCCGCCAATCCCTGCCCCAGCAGGAAGCCTTGGCCAACGGCCCGCTGCAGAACGGCGAGGCTTTCGTGGTGCCCAGGGTTATTTAGGATAAGGGTTGTCTGCCGGTTTCGTTACGGACCTCCTTGCCGAGGTCCGTTTTTGTTGGCGCTCTCCGGGCCAGCGGCAGACATCGTAAAATCAGCAGCGGTACGGTAGATTATGGAACTCCACGCCTTAACCATTCATGCCTTGCAGGATATCCTTTCCAAGGGCGAGACCTCTTCCCTGGAACTGACCCGTTCGGTGCTCGACCGGATCGAGGCGGTGGAGCCCAAGGTCAACGCCTATATCACCCTGGACCGCAACGGCGCCCTGGCCCAGGCGGAGGCTGCGGACGCCCAACGGAAGCGGGGCGAAGGCGGCAGCCTCTGCGGCATACCGCTCTCGATCAAGGATGTCCTCTGCACCAAGGGTCTGCGCACCACCGCCGGATCCAAGATCCTCGAACCCTTCATCCCGCCCTACGACGCCACGGTGGTGGAAAGGCTGCGGGCCGAAGGCGCGGTGATCCTCGGCAAGGTGAGCATGGACGAGTTCGCCATGGGCTCGGCCAACGAAAACTGCGCCTACGGGGTGCCGAAGAATCCCTGGAACCTCGCCCATGTCTGCGGCGGCTCCAGCGGCGGCTCCGCAGCCTCGGTGGCGGCGGACGAATGCATCGCCTCCCTGGGCTCGGACACCGGCGGCTCCATCCGCCAGCCCGCCTCCCATTGCGGGATCGTGGGG
>DASWIU010000090.1:0-2669 GCA_036397515.1 Desulfurivibrionaceae bacterium
TCCATCAGCGGCAATGATATCTAGTATTTCGATTTTGAGCTGGGAGAACGAAACTTCTTTAGGCTTTCCGTCACCCACCAGCAGGCCACAGCTCTTCGCTGCTTTAGCAAAACCAAGGTCGATGAAAACCCAATCCCCAGAGTCTCGGTTGGCTTCAGTTGGAAGTCCTGCGCGTATCATTGGTGGCCGCTAGTGTTAATGGTATTTGGATTACGCATTTTTTATGGATGTTGAGCTATGTGCCTTGAATCTTTTTCTGAATCATCTGCAAATCCAACCAGGTTGCCTTTTTCATCTCCGGATTTTTCAGGAGAAACTCCGGCGAGAAGGTGGGTATGAGTGGAATGCCTTGAAAATTGTGGAACCTGCCGCGCAACTGGCTGAGCGGTTTGCTGGTGTGGAGCAGCTTCTGGGCGGTGAGGGGTCCCATGGCGCAGATGACCTTGGGGGCGACGAGCATGATTTCCTTGAGCAGGAAGGGCAGGCAGGCGTCCATGGCCTCTTTACCCGGCGGTTCTGGGGTATGGCATCTGGTGAGCAGGCTTAGGTAAACCGTATCCCGGCTCAGGCCGATGGCCCCTAGCATTTTGTCGAGGAGCTGGCCCGGTTCCCCGCCCATGGGCAGGCCGGAAAGATCGTCCTCGGCAGAGGGCGCATCGGTGATGATCAGGAGTTTGACTCCGGTCGCGCCTTTCCCGGTGATGGCTCTCTTTCTGCCTTGGTGCCTTGGACAGCGTTGGCAGCCTTCTATTTCTGCATACAACTCGCTCAGGGTGGTGTCCGGCATGGATGGGGCCGTAGTTTGAGGTCGGGCTGATGGCGTCGGTGTCGTCGTGGGCCTGGTGGCGGTCTGCTGTTCGGCTGATTTCGCAGGCGGCTGTTGTCCGGCAAGAAATCGGGCAAGTTCCGGGGTGCGGGGATAGCCCTCGATGCCGATTGCCTGCTGGAAGGCGACGAGCTGCCGGACATCCTGGAGAAATTCCAGGGTGGCCTCGGCGGGAATCTGTGGGGTTGTGGTGTAATTCTCGTCGGATATGGTCATGGGCGGTCCTTTATTTTTGCCCATTATAGCCCGGAGTAGGGGTGAGGCCAAAAGAAAAGATGGGTGAGGAAGGGAATTGTATTAGTCCGTTCGCGGTGAGCCCTTCGACTGCGCTCAGGAGAGCTCTGCCGAACCGCAATTTCCGGCGCAACTGCTGGTCTTCGACAGGCTCAGCCCGAACGGTATGGTCTTAACGGGACGGTTTACCGGCGAGCCTGCTACAACCCCACCGGGATAGACAGAACCGACTCCTGCTTGAACCAGCCCCCTGATTTCCGCTTGATCCGCACCGTCACCGGCTTGCCGATCTCCTTGCCAAGCAGGATGATTTTCAGATCGTCGATGGTGGCCACCGGTTCGTCATCCAGGGCCAGGATCACATCTTTCTCCCGAATCCCTGCCGCCCCTGCCTTGCTCTTTTCGGACAATCCTTCCACCAGGGGGCCATCGGGAGTGTTGGCGAGCATCACCCCGAGAATTGCGGCCGGGGGCAGCTCGACGGGCTTGGAAAAAATCAGGTAGTCCGCCTCGGCCTGATCAAGCTCCTCGGCCTCGCTGTTCAGGATAACGGCCTGGCGGATGCTCGGCATCCGGCGGGCGACCCGGGGCGGAATGGCCGTGGCCTTGTCGGTGTGCCCCTGGCCGGCCAGGACCGCCATCCTCGTTTTCGGGTGGGCGGTGAGGAAACTGGTCACGGACTCGGCCATGGTCTCGTCCCACAGGGCCTGGGCCTGGAAAAAGCCGTTGAGCTGTTCCGGCTTGCTGTGCTGGCCGTGCATGGCAAAAACCTCGCTGATCCGCTCACGATAGCCGGGGATGGTCAGGTCGCGATCTGCTGGAATCTTGGCGACTTCCTCCGCACTCAGGGCGGCAACTCCCTGTTTGAAGACCTTGCTGACGATCTCCTTTTCCAGGTTGAGGGCCACGATGGGCAGCTTGTGGCGCCGGGCAAAGTTGATGATCTCCCGGTACAACCGGTAATCGAAGCCCCATTTGGAAAAATATCCCGACTGCTTCAAGAATTCCCGCTCGCTCAGTTCCCCGGCCACATACCGATCAAGTACGGGCTGCGCCTCCTGGCTGAACATCTCCATGCCGATGGCAAGTTTGGGGTTCTGGGCGAAGAGCGCCCGGATCACCCGCAGTTGCAGGAGGTGGTCCTCGTTGCGGGTGTGGCTTTCCCCCACATAGACCACCCGCTTGTCCGCGAGCTGTTCCATGATGGCGGCAAAGGAGAGGGCCTGGGGCAGGGCGATGCCCATGGGCGGGGTGTCGATGGTCAGGCGCAATCCCTGTTCGGTCTCGGCGATGGTTTTTTGCTCGATCCGGCCCAGGTTGAAATGAAGGGCGCTGTATTTGCCGTAATGGGCGAGCTTAGGCGTGGCCGCCGCTGTTTCCGCCGCACTGGCCGAACCGATCAGCACCGCGACCTGGCCTGGGGCTAAGGGGTTTTCCTTTGCCTCCAGGGTAAAGCCCGTGGCGGTCCGGGGCTGGCCGGCAAAGATGGAGCGGGCCAACCGGCTGTCGGTGCCGAGGAAAATTACGGACTTGCCCGCAAGATCCTTGTCCGTGGCCTCGTTGGCAGCCTTGACCGGGCAGGCCATGGAGGCAAGGAGTTCGATGAGCG
>DASWIU010000091.1:0-15365 GCA_036397515.1 Desulfurivibrionaceae bacterium
CTGTACCTTCATGATATTGCGCAGCACCGCCGTATCGTCCACGATGAGGATCTCTCTGTTCGCCTGGACCATTTTTCCCTTCCGTGGTCGATGGTTGGTTGCAAGGTGCTTTCACCTTCCTTCTCGGCATGGTCCGGGAAAAGGATGAACCCATTTTCAAGAAAAAAGGCCATCCCGCCGCCTTGCTCCATGGTTTACGGAAAGAAATGATTCTGTTATGATCAGCACCTTTCGTGTGCTGTCTGTTTGATCTTCCCGCCGAATCCCGGCATACAGAACCTGAACCGGAGACTTTTCATGGCTGATTCAACCTTGCCGCCCTTTATCCAGGCACTGCTGCAAGCCGGGGCATACCCGCATCCCGCGCCGGAAGTAACCCTGGTGCAAACCCATATTTCCTATGTGCTGCTGGCGGGCGACTTTGTCTACAAGATCAAAAAACCCGTGGACTTCGGCTTTCTCAACTTCACCACCCTGGAAAAGCGCAAACATTTCTGCGAAGAAGAACTGCTCTTAAACCGGCGGTTGTGCCCCTCTCTCTACCTCGGGCTGGTGGCGATCACCGAACAGGCCGGAGCCTTTTCCCTGGACGGCCCCGGCACCCCGGTGGAATACGCGGTGAAAATGGCCCGGATGCCGGAAGAGCGGATGATGGCCAAGGTCATCGGTCAGGGCGGACTCACCAAGGAGATCCTCGACCGGATCATCGGAATCCTGGTTCCCTTTTACGCCAAGGCCGAGACCGGGCCGGCCATTGCAGAATTCGGCACTGCCCAGGCGGTGAGCGTCAATGTCCTGGAAAATTTTGAACAGACCCAGGGCTTCATCGGCTGCCCGGCCTTGAGCCAGGAGCAGTTCGAGGCGATCAGCGGCTACGCCCGCGCTTTTCTCGGGCAGGAGGAACTCTTTGCCGATCGCGTTCGGGCGGGGAGGGTCCGGGACTGCCATGGCGATCTCTATTCCGCCAACATCTGCCTGGCCGAGGAGATCTACATCTACGACTGCATCGAGTTCAACCAGCGTTTCCGCTACTGCGATGTGGCAAGCGACGTGGCCTTTCTGGCCATGGACCTCGATTTCCACGGCCTGCCCGAGCTTTCCCATTATTTTATCGAACGATTCTGCCAGGCTGCGGGCGACACCACCCTGCTGCCCATGCTCAACTTCTATAAATGCTACCGCGCCTATGTCCGCGGCAAGATCGGCCTCTTCACCGCCCATGCCCCGGAGGTTGACCCGGCCACCGCCGAAAACTGCCTGAACCAGGCAAAAAAATACTTCGCCCTGGCTGAGCGCTATGCCGCGTCCTGAGCTGTTCATCTTTTTCGGCTTGATCGCCACGGGCAAGAGCACCGTGGCCCAGGCCTGGGCCGAACGCCGAAATCTTCGCTATTACAACTCCGACGTGGTGCGCAAGGAGCTGGCCGGCCTCGCCCCGCAGACCCATCAGCGCGAAACCGCGGACCGGGGCATCTACACCAGCGAGTTCACCGCCAAAACTTATGCGGCCCTGCTGGAACGCGCCGAGCACGATCTGGCCCAGGGAAAGGGGGTGGTGCTCGATGCCTCGTACCAGCGCAAAACCGACCGCGATGCGGTGCGGATGCTTGCGCACCGTTTGGGGGTTCGGCTATACTGTATCCTCTGTGTCTGCCCGGAAGAGGAGATGAAGCGACGCATGGCCCAAAGGGCTCTTGACCCGCAGGCCGTGTCGGACGGACGCTGGGAGATCTACCTGAAACAAAAAGAGCGGTTCGAAGCCCCCACGGAACTTGCCCCGGATCAGCTCATAACCCTGTCAACCGATCTGCCGGTACAAGCTGTTTTAGCGCAGCTTGCCGCCCAGCTGGAGACGCAGCCATGAACACGCGCATCTATGTCCTGAAGTTTCCCAAGGAAGTCATCGACCAGCCGATCATCAGCAATCTGGTGAAGAAATACGACCTGGAGTTCAACATCCTCAAGGCCACCATCCTGCTTCAGCAGGAAGGGGTCATGGTCCTCGAATTTTTGGGCCACAAGGCCAATGTCAAGAAGGGCATCGCCTACCTCAACGAGATGGGGGTTTCGGTGAAAAGCATGGCCGGCAACATCCGCCGCGACGACGAGAAATGCTACCAGTGCGGGGCCTGCACCGGCGTCTGCCCCACCGGCGCCCTCTCGCTCCACCGGCCCGACATGGCGGTGCTCTTCGACGAGGAAAAATGCACCGCCTGCGGCCTGTGCGTTTCCGTCTGCCCGGCCCGGGCCATGGAGGTTTCCCTGAACGGCAACGTGGAACTGGCCGCCTAGGAGATCATTCCGGCAGACCCTGCCGTTTGCGATGCACCTGCGACACGCTCCGGCCGCACGACTTCATCCGATTGCCATTGTTGCCCATGGTGGGATTTGGTTTTTTTGCCGGGCCGGAAAGGCCCATCAACAGCAAGAACGCGGAGGTGTCTATGTCTCGGTCTCTTTCTCGCCACACAGTGAGTTGCCTGTTGCTCCTTCTTTTGGGCCTGTTTTGTGCCGCCGCTCCCGCGCTGGCTGACGAGGCGGGGAGCGCCGCCGCCTTTGTCAAGCTCGACGCCGACGGCAATGAACTGGCTCCGGATGCGGCAAGCTGGGCCATGGTCAAGGACACCCAGACCGGCCTGGTCTGGGAGATGAAGACCACCGACGGTTCGGTGCATGATGCGGGCAATCAATATACCTGGAAGGAGGCCAAGGCGGTCTTGGTGGCTGAACTGAACAACGCCGCATTCGGGGGGTTCACCGACTGGCGGATGCCCAATGATACGGAAATCAAATCGCTCATGCGGCAGAATCAGGAGGAGCCCTTTGTCGATACCGCCTACTTTCCCAACCTCCGTCCGGCCAATTACTGGAATTTCTACATCTGCGGCAGCGGGGCGGTCATGAGCGATACCAAGAGTTTTGGCCAAAAGAGCGTCCGGAGCGGCAAGCAGTATGCCATCGCGGTGCGGGGCAAGGAGCTGTGATCGTGTCCGCTTGAGGGAGGGTGACGCCCGCAGCACGGGTCGCTGCCACACCGCAAAATTTCGGGGAGAGCGCCCCTGCCTTCTCGCCGTCAGGGGCGGTTTTCGTCCGGTTCTGATTTGACGGGAATCCGGACGGTAAAGGTGGTTCCCTTGCCCACCTCGCTGGTCACCTCGATCTCTCCCTGGTGTTTCTTGATGATGTCGTAGGTGATGCTGAGGCCCAGCCCGGTTCCCTTGCCCACCTCCTTGGTGGTGAAAAACGGTTCGAAGATTCGCTGGCTGATCTCCGGGGGCATGCCGCAACCGGTATCGGCAAAGGCCAGACAGATGCTCTCGCCTTCCGCCCAGGTCCGGATGGTGATTTCTCCTTTTTCCCGGATGGCCTGGCCGGCATTGATCAGCAGGTTGGTAAACACCTGGTTGAGTTCCCCGGCATTGCAGACGGTGAGCGGGATCTCGCCGTAGTCGCGGGTCACGGTGGCCTTGTATTTGAGTTCGTTCCAAACGATCTGCAGGGTGCTTTCGATCGCCTTGTTGAGGTAGGTGGGTTTGTTGCCGGACTCGTCGATGCGGGAGAAATTCTTCAGATTCTGGACGATGTTCTTGACCCGGTTGGCGCCGTCAAGGGATTCGTCGATCAGGTTCAGGGCGTCGTCGGCGATGTAATCGATCTTGAGGCTTTTTCTACCGGCGGCGAGCTCCTCCCGCAAGGCCTGTTGCCGCTCAAGGCTGAGGCCGGTTATCGCCGTCAGCGCCTCGCCCTGGCTCCGGATGAAGGCGAGCAGTTTTTCCGTGTACTTGCGCAAGGAGTTGAGGTTGCTCATCACGAAGCCGACCGGATTGTTGATCTCATGGGCGACGCCTGCGGCAAGCTGGCCGATGGAGGCCATCTTTTCCTGCTGGAGCATGTGGGACTGCGCGGATTTGAGATCGCTGTAAGCACTTTCCAGCTCCCGGGTCCGCTCGACCACGCGCTGTTCGAGCGCCTCGTTGAGTTCCTGCAGAGCCTTTTCCGCCTGTTTGCGCTCGGTAAGATCCTGGAGCATCCCGTCCACATGGAGGATCCCCCCCTGCTCGTCGAAGGCGGCCCGGGTGCTCACCAGCACCCACAGTTTGCCGCCGTCCTTCCGGTACATCTCGACCTCGAAGTTCTTGACCTCCTTTTTTTTCCGCAACAGGCTGTAGAGTTCTTGGCGGCGCTCGGGCGAGACATAGAGCTGCGCGATGGAGGGGATGCTTTCGATCAATTCTGCGGGAGAATCATACCCCAAAATGGCGGCGGTGGCGGGGTTACAGCTGAGGAACTGCCCATCGGCAGTGGTGCGGAGTATACCCTCAACGGCGTTTTCGAAGATGCCGCGGTACTTTGCCTCGGCAAGCCTTTCCTGTTCGAGGGCGGCTTCCATGTTCTTATACAGAATATAATTTTTCACCGCCGAGCTGAGCAGCCCCACAAGATTGCCGATTCCGAGCAGCGCTCCCTCGTCATCGCTTATCCGGCGGTAAAATTCGGCATTCCCGGCCGAGTTTCCGACCACCAGCAGCGCATGGAGACGCTCGTGGGAGCGAAGAGGATAGATCAGATATTCGTCCATGAGCAGCTTTGCACGGTACTCCGCCAACCCCTTTTGCTCGCAGCCCTTCGTGCAGACAAGATATTCCCGTCCCTCATGCAGGGGGGAGAGAAGCGGGTCATCCTCCTTGATAATGAGTGAGGCGACCGCGTTTTTTTCCTGCTGGTCGTAATACCCGTCAACGACGCAGACGGCATAACCGCCCGTGTATTCGAATTGCTCGAGGAAAACGACCCTTTCATGCTCAAGATTGCGGATGATATATTCGCAGGTTTGGTGGAAGGTCTGCCGGATATCCAGAGTCGCATTGTTTTTTCTGCTCAATTCGTAGAGTTCTTTATATTTTTTCAGCTGGGCGTCGAGTTCCTCCTGGTACTCGTAATGCTCACCCTCAGCCTTGATCAGCCGCTTTACCTGCTGGGAGAGGGTCTCATTTTCCCGCCTCAGCGCCGCGGTTTCGGCTGCCTGCCGCGCAACGTTGTTAATAACGGCTTCGTCCATGGTGGTCCCCGCCTTGAAAGATTCAGTACACGGTCGCAATGACCGAGGTGAAGTTGTGGAAACAGTTGTTGTTCACCACCGGCCCAATTTCGCCGTAGGTATACAGGCCGATCCACGGGATGTATTCCCCGACCTCGCGCTGTAGGGCGCGGATCAGTTCGACCTTTTCCCGTTCCCGGAAGACGACCTTGCCCCGGCCCACGCATTCGAACTGGAGGACGAACTTGGGTTTCCTGCCCGCCAGCTGTTCCTTTATCTGGCGGGAGATCGCCTGTATGCCGCTGGTGATCAGCTCCTTATCGCGGCGCACGATCCAGAGCTCGGTGCCGTCACTGACCTCGGACTGGATGGTTACCTGCCCCTGCTCATCGTTTTTTCCTACCATGTAACGGATGATGTACTCTTCATACCCGCACTTGATATCCTCTGGAGTCTTAAACCCCAGACAGAGGTTCAGGGAGGCCTTGTTCCACTGGTTCTGCCAGTCTTCGCCGAGATAATCCTTCAGGGCTTCCAGGGCTGGAACCCCGTCGATTTCGTAAATGATGTTGCCCTGGCTGCGGGTTATCGTGCGTTTGCTCCCCACCGGGACGCAGCCGTGATTGATCCCCGAGGCGACTCCCCCGCTGCCCGACATGACCACGCAGCTGAGCCCCTCGGAAAAAACCTCGTCGTTGTGATACTGGAAGGTCTTCCGGGAGGCCCAGTTGTCCGCGGCCAGCCCGCCGAAAAGCGGGAGAGGGGTGTCATGGCCTTGCCGGCGCAGCGCAGTCTCGAAGGCGGCCAGAAAAGGATCGAAGTTGAAAACCAGTCCGTCGGCCAGGAGAAAACAGGCAATGGTGTCCGCGGCCAGGAAGGGTCGGATCTCCGCGGCCAGCCGCTCTCCGGCCAAATCGGCCCGCTCGCCCACCCCCGGGACCATGGCGTTGCTGAAGTGGAGTTCGTCCGAGCTGATCGCCAGGACGGCCACGCCGAAATTCGTCTCGGTCACCGTCTCCCGGGTGATGATCCCTTCCCCGGAGCAGCCGCTCAAGGGGGCGCCCGAGGTCACCTCCCGGATCGCGCCGATCAGCGCCTGCTGGTTGTAGCCGACCGTGGCAAAGGCGAAGACAAAATCCGGTTTCGCTATCCCCGCCTGTTGCAGAGCCTTCCGGGCCGCTTCTTTTCCCGCTTCCGCCGGGTTCCGGTGTTCGCTGTAACCCACTCCCGCCGATGTTCCCATAGTGTCCCCTTTACCGTGGCGCTTCGAGAGAAAACAACGCTTCGAAGCCGCGTATCGGAAAATTTCGGAAAACGCATCCCTGACAAAGCATCTTTGAAAGATCCCACACGCCCAAGGGATTGTCAATGCCTGCAAAATGGAGGGGTGGCTTGCGTCAGGCGCGGACTTTTTTCGTTACGGGGCGGCGATCTCCCAGAAGGCCCTGATCTTTGGGTTGCGCAGATTCTTCTTCACGGTGCAGACCCCCAGGGAGAACGGGGCAAGCTCGGGGGAGATGGCGAGCACCGTGATCTGCCTTTGCAGCGGACTTTTTTCCAGCACCAGCCGAGGCACCACCCCGACCCCGCAGCCCAGGCTCACCATGGCAATGATCGCTTCATTGCCCGCCACCTGGGCGTAGATGTTGGGCAGAATCTTTTTTGCGGCAAACCAGCGGTCGAGCCGCTCACGGCTTAACCCCTGTTCGGCCACGATCACCGGGGTTTTGCGCCAATCGATCTCCGGGCCGTCATAAATCACGGTTTCCGGGAAGTCCAGCGGCGCGATGAAGACCAGCGGCGTTTCGGTGAGCGGCATGAACTCCAGGCCGCTTGCCTGTTTCTCCGGCAAGGCATCGATGATCACCTCCACCTCACCGTTGCGCAGCCGGGTCAACCCCTGAGCCGCGTCGCCGGTCTGGAGCTTGATCTGCACCTCGGGGCAGGCCTTGCGAAACCTGCCGAGGATGGCGGGCAGGATGCCGTAAGCCGCGGTGACCGAGCAGTAGAGGGAGATGTCGCCGTGCAGGGTTGTATCGTCGGCAAGGCTCTCTTTCAGCTCCTTCCAGCGCTCGATGCTCTCCTCGGCGTACTGCTTCAAGGCCTCGCCTGCTCGGGTCAAGCGCACCGAGCGATTGTCCCGATCAAAAAGCCGCTCCCCCACTTCCGCCTCGATACGCTGGATGGTCCTGGTCAGGGCCGAGGGCGTCACGTGGCAGGCGCGGCTGGTCTTGCCGAAGTGCAGGGACTCGGCCAGGTGGCGAAAAAGTTTGAGCTCTTCCGTGTCCATGGGTATCTCTCCAGTTGTTGCAGTATTCGCAACACAATATCGCGAACAAGTCACTTGACGCAATAGAAAATGCCGCTATGATGGTCCTCGAAGGTAAGAGAAAAAACCTGTTTTCAAGGGATTATCCAGTTATCGCACTAAAAGGGCTCAAGATATCCCTCACCCTGTAACTGTTAAGCAGTGCCGCAGATGCGCGAAAGAGGCCTGCGAAATGTGCTGTTGCACACGAGCAAGCTGATGACAAAGCAGATGCGGTGCTGCTTAACAGTTACATTTCCAATACGATAAGGAGAAACACCATGGGAGAGAACTACTTCAACAGCCTGCCGCTGCGTTTGCAGCTTGAGGAGCTTGGCCAGTGCCGCTTCATGGACTCCTCCGAGTTCAACGGGGTGGAGGCGCTCAAGGGCAAAAAAATCGTCATCGTCGGCTGCGGCGCCCAGGGGCTGCACCAGGGCCTCAACCTCCGCGACAGCGGCCTCGATGTCTCCTACGCCCTGCGCGAGGAAGCGATCAAGACCAAGCGCCAGTCCTTTAAGAACGCCTCGGAAAACGGCTTCACCGTGAGCACCCCCGAGAAGCTGATCCCCAAGGCCGACCTGGTCATCAACCTCACCCCGGACAAGCAGCACACCAAGGTGGTTTCCGCCATCATGCCCCTGATGAAAAAAGGCGCCTGCCTCTCCTACTCCCACGGCTTCAACATCGTGGAAGAGGGCATGCAGATCCGCAAGGATCTCACGGTGATCATGGTTGCCCCCAAGTCCCCCGGCACCGAGGTGCGGGAGGAGTACAAGCGCGGCTTCGGCGTGCCCACCCTGATCGCGGTGCACCGCGCCAACGACCCCCAGGGCAAGGGCTGGGATCTGGCCAAGGCCTATGCCTGCGGCACCGGCGGCGACCGGGCCGGGGTTTTGGAGTCCTCCTTTGTCGCCGAGGTCAAGTCCGACCTGATGGGCGAGCAGACCATTCTCTGCGGCATGCTCCAGGCGGGTTCCTTGCTCTGCTACGACAAGATGATCGAAAAAGGCATCGAGAGCGGCTACGCCTCCAAGCTCGTCCAGTACGGCTGGGAGACCATCACCGAGGCCTTGAAACACGGCGGCATCACCAACATGTTGGATCGTCTCTCCAATCCGGCCAAGATCAAGGCCTTCTACCTTGCCGAGGAGCTCAAGGATATCCTGGCCCCGCTCTTTGCCAAGCACATGGACGACATCATGAGCGGCCATTTCTCCAAAACCATGATGGAGGATTGGGCCAACAACGACAAGAACCTTCTCAAGTGGCGGGCGGCCACCGGCAAAACCGCCTTTGAGAAGTCCACCTCCACCAAGAAAAAGATCAGCGAGCAGGAATACTTTGACCACGGCATCCTGATGGTGGCCATGGTCAAGGCCGGGGTGGAACTGGCCTTCGACACCATGGTTTCCGCCGGGATCAAGGAAGAATCCGCCTACTACGAATCCCTGCACGAGGTGCCGCTCATCGCCAACACCATCGCGAGAAAAAAACTCTATGAGATGAATGTGGTTATCTCCGACACCGCCGAGTACGGCTGCTATCTCTTTGCCCACGCCGCCGTGCCCATGCTGGCCGGGTTCATGAAGCAGGTCGATACCGAGGTGATCGGCAAGGGGCTGAGCGTCAAGGACAACGGGGTAAGCAACATGGAGCTGGTCCAGGTCAACGAGGCGATCCGCTACACCGGGGTCGAGGAGGTCGGCGCTGAGCTGCGCTCCTACATGGGGGCCATGAAACCCATCCTCTAATCCCGCAGTAAAAGTCTGCCGTTGCAAAGGGGAGCCCGCCGGGCTCCCCTTTTTTTTTCGGCTGAGCCCGGGCTTTTTCAGCCAGCCAAAATTGCCTTGACCTCCTTCAAATCCCCTGTGGTACAATATTATATCTTTTGGCGCGGCCGCTTGAAACCACCTAACCCATAAAGGAGGACAAGACAATGCGAAAACGAATCTGGAGCGGCTGATCATGGACTGACAGCATCGGAAGGCATCTTTCCCTTCGGCATGAAAGCCAAGTAGCAATTTCATCTTGTTTTTGTCGCCAATCTGGCGACTATCTCTGCTGCATCCTCGGCGCGCGAAAAAAAATAGGCCTCATGCGTAGGGGGACAACCGAAATCTAAAAAATCACCCACAAGGAGAATCATCATGAAACTGATCAATCTGTTTGGGAGCTTTTTTCTCGTCATTCTGCTGGTTTCTTTTCTGGGCTGCGCCCCGACGGCAACGAAAGAAGGAACC
Source organism: Desulfurivibrionaceae bacterium (assembly GCA_036397515.1). Lineage (GTDB taxonomy): Bacteria > Desulfobacterota > Desulfobulbia > Desulfobulbales > Desulfurivibrionaceae > Thiovibrio. Next base: position 9,590 of record DASWIU010000091.1, read on the forward strand.
GGCGAGTATATTGATGACTCCGTCATTACCACCAAGGTAAAGGCGGTAATTCTCAAGGAGGGTTCGCTGAAGTCGACCGAGATCAACGTCGAAACCTTTAAGGGCGTGGTTCAGTTGAGCGGCTTTGTCAATTCTCAGGCCGACATCAACAAGGCAATCGAAGTTACGCGCAGCGTCAAGGGGGTGAGATCGGTCACCAATTCCATGCGCATTAAGCAAGAGAGCAGCAGCGCCGGAGAGTATATTGATGACGCAGCCATTACCACCAAGGTAAAAGCGGCAATTCTCCAGGAGGGTTCGCTGAAGTCGACCGAGATCAACGTTGAAACCTTCAAGGGCGTGGTTCAGTTGAGCGGCTTTGTCAATTCTCAGGCCGACATCAACAAGGCGGTCGAAGTTACGCGCAACGTCAAGGGAGTAAAATCGGTCACGAATTCCATGCGCCTTAAGTAAGGGGAGGCGCTCAATCGGCCGGTTCTCCGCCAAGTCTCATTTGCTCCAGGGACATTTGCACCGGGGAGCAAATGAGACGGCACCGATGACAAGGCGCTCCTTCCTGGCCTCTGATGGCCGTAGCAGCCGTTTCCAACCTGGAGAAATCTATGAAAAAGACAGCGGGATTGTGGCTTGATCATCGTAAGGCCGTGATCGTGGTGGTTTCGGACAAGGGAGAAGAAACACAAGTGATCGAATCGGGGGTGGTAAAGCAGGCCGCACGGCCTGCCGGCACCCCCTATGAATCGCATATGGTCCCAGCGGATGATACCCTTGAAAGAAAGTTCATGGGCCAACTGAACACCTATTACGATGAGGTCATTTCGTTTGTCCGTGACGCCGAGGCTATCTTGTTATTTGGTCCCGGCGAGGCAAAGGGTGAGCTGAAAAAACGTTTCGAAAGAAACAAACTCGGGGGACTCATCGAGGCTGTGGAAACAGTTGATAAGATGACAGATCGCCAGATTGCCGCGAAAGTCCGGGAATATTTTAAAAAATAGAGCGCCGGGAAAAGAGTCTTTCTCCATACCGGAAAGGTGAGTGCGGCGTAGTCGCGTTTCATCTCTCCGGCTTCACCGGCAGACGAAATAAAGGAGGATCATATGTTGTGGACCATTGCCGTAATACTGATAATTTTGTGGGCGCTGGGTCTGGTCAGCAGTTACACGATGGGAGGTTTCATTCATCTCCTGCTGGTCGTTGCTATTGTTGTTGTTCTGCTCAATGTCATTCAGGGGCGGCGCAGGTAGCCTGCGGTAAATAGTCTTTATTCAAAGCTGACAACAAGAAGGGAGCGCAATGAAAACAAACACGCTGATAGCCATAATTCTCATCGCCGTAGGGGTCGTGGCCTTTGCCTACCAAGGCATCACCTACACGACACGGGAGAAGGTCGTCGATATCGGCCCTATCCAGATGACGACGGAGAAGACGAAAACCATTCCGCTGCCGCCGATCGTGGGAGCTCTTGCGTTGGTGGGCGGCATCGTTTTGCTGGTCATGGGAAAAAAAAGCGACTGATCAGCAGCCGAAAGTTTCAGCACCACGGAGGTTGTTCTGCCGCTCGGCCATTGAGGCTCAAGCCGGTTAAGGCAGATAAAAATCAACATGCACGCGGGGGTTCATCGCCGCTTCTGTATGGAAAGAGGTGAAACCATGATGTGGGGAAACGACTGTTGGTCCGGCTGGGGACATGGCATGGGAATTGGCGGGATACTCATGATGCTGGTGTTTTGGGCGCTGATTATTGCCGGTATCGTTATGTTTGTTGACTGGCTTAGAAAGAGAAAATCTCCCGGCCATGGGGAGACGCCGCTCGACATTCTGAAAAGACGTTATGCGCAAGGCGAAATCGGCAAGGACGAATTTGACCGGATGAAAAAGGAGTTGGAATCATAACGCCGGCCAAACGGCTAATACAGCATTTCCATCATAATGAAGCGCAAAACTGTCGCGGCCTGGATTACACCGGTCATGATTGCAACGAACCACTGATCGCACGCGCATTGACGAATGCGTTATTTACGAAGCCGAAAGTAAAACGCCATTGTTTCTTGCCCGCAGATCACCGCGGCTGCAAGGGCAGCCCCGCCGCCTTCCAGGCGCTGATGCCGCCAGCCAAGTTGTAGATCTCCCCGTAGCCCTTGCCGGAAAAATACCGGCCCACCGCATAGCTGCGCCCGCCCACGGCGCAGATCAGCAAGAGGGGCTTGCCCGTGGGCAAGGTCATCCTGCCCTGGGCGAGCTCGCCAAAGGGGATGAGCTGCGAGCCGGGAATGGACCCCTCGTACAGCTCCTGCGGCGAACGGACATCCACCAGCGCCAGATCCTTGCGGGTCTCGATGAGGGATTTTGCTTCTTGCGGGGAAAGGGAGCGGAAGACCGCGGCCTGGCCGGAAGCAGGCGAAGCCTCTTTGTTTTCCGGAGGGGTTCTGTCGCCGCAGGCGATTGCCGTAAGCAACAGGAGCAAGATGGAACAGGCCTGAAGATATCTTTTCATGAAAGTCTCGGTGGTTTATGGGGTTATGACTCTGCGCCGATCCGGTCCAGGGCGGCGAGAACCGCGTGGATCTCGGCCTCGGTGTTGAAAAAGCCGGGGGAAAGACGCAGGGTGCCCTGGGGAAAGGTCCCGATGCCGCGGTGGGCCGCGGGCGCGCAGTGAAGCCCTGCCCTGGCCATGATGCCGTCTTGGCGGTCGAGAAGAAAGGCGAGATCGGCCACGCTTCTGCCGGCCATGGTCAGGGAAACCGCCGGGCCTCTGACCGCGCTGGCCGGCGGGCCGTATACGGTGATCCCCTCAATCTGACTCAAGCCGTCCAGCAGCAGACGGGTGAGACGCTCTTCGTGGCGCCGGATCGTTTCCCTGCCGGTCTTCTTGATGAATTCCAACCCCGCGGCCAGGCCGCCGATGCCCAGGGTGTTGGGCGTTCCCGACTCATAGCAGTCCGGCATCAGCTGCGGCTGCTCCTCGAACTCCGAATTGCTGCCCGTGCCGCCCATCTTGAGGGGCGGGAGCACAAGCCCTTGCCGGAGCAGGAAACCGCCGGTGCCGGTGGGGCCGAACAGCCCCTTGTGGCCGGTAAAGGCGAGAAAATCGATCCCCATCTCTTCCATGTCCAGGGGGAAAACCCCGGCGGACTGGGCCGCGTCCACCATCAATAGCGCCCCGCCCTTGCGTTTGCCGACGGCGGCAAGGTCAGCCACTGCCCCGGTCACATTGGAGACATGGTTGATGATGATGAGCCGCGTCTTTTTGCTGAGCCGCCTGGGGATATCCTCCGGGTCGATGGCGCCGGTGGGATCGGTGGGCAGAATCGTCAGGACAATGCCCCGGGCCTTTTCCAGGTGGCGCAGGGGACGCATCACCGAGTTGTGTTCCATGCCCGTGGTCAGCACCTGGTCGCCGGGTTGGAGCAGGCCAAAAATGCCCACGTTGAGCGCCTCGGTGACATTGCTGGTGAACACCACCCGGCTGGAGTCCGGGCAGCCGAACAAACCGGCGACCAGCTCGCGGGCCTCAAAGATCACCCGGCTGGCGGCCAGGGAAAAGCGGTGCGCCGAGCGGCCGGGGCTCAGGGAGATCTCGCGGATCAGCCGGTGCATGGATTCCGCCACCTCCGGGGGCTTGGGAAAGGAGGTGGCGGCGTTGTCGAGATAGATGGGGGGAGGAGAATCGGGCATAATAAGGGAGGGTGCCTTCAATAGGGGCTGACCACCTTGGCGGCCTGGGCCATGGCCTCCATGATCTCGAACATGTTGGTGACTTGGCCCACCAGCACACCGTCCTTGAGGTTGAAAAAATCCAGACAGGTGCCGCAGGAGTAGATTTCCACTCCCAGGTCGGCCAGCTCCCTCAGCGGCGCGATGAGGTCGGACTCGGTGGCGGTGATTTTTACCCCGGTATTGTAAAAGAAGAGCTTGGCGGGCAGGGGGCTGAGGTTCTTGAGGGTCTTGACATAGGCCCGCATGAGCACCCCGCCCAGGGCATCGTTGCCCCTCCCCATGGTGTCGGCGGGAAAGACATGAACCAGTCCGGCGCCGGGCAGGTCGCAGCGATAGTCCTCCGGGGCTGTCCCCTTGGCCGCCTCGGCTGCCTCGGCTGCCTCATCAGGCGGACCCTTGCCGAGCGTGATATGGCGGGTGTCGCCGGAGACGCGGATTTCCACGGTGCAGCCCTGGCTTTTGCCGAAGCGCGCCAGATTGCTCTCGGCAGCCTCGTTGTCAACCAGTACCTCCACCGAGCCGTGCCCGATGGCGTCGAGCAGCTCCTTGGCCTTGAGCACGGGTTGGGGGCAAGCCAGCCCCCGGCAGTCGAGTACCGTATTCATTCTTCCGCCCCTGTTCCGGCTCAGTCGTTGAAGCTTATCTGGTTCACCAGATCGCGGATGATGTTCTGGGCTGCGGTTTCAAGTTTTGGCGCGGAAAAACCGGTGTCGTAAAAATCCGGGTTGATGTCGTTGGAGCTCCACATGCTCTGGGCCTCGAAATAGAGATCCTTTTGGGAGAAATACCCCTCCGGCAGCATCATCCGCAGGCGATAGGTCCGGTGGGTGGGGATCCGTTTTTTGCTCACCAACTTGAGGCCGCTGGTGGTCAGATCGACGAGGTGCCCCAGAAGTTCGTTGGCGTCATCATCGTAGACTTCCAAATAGTACACAAGATGCCTGCGTTTCAGGGACCGGGTCTCGTCTGTCATGACTTGCTCTCCTGGTGGCTGCTTAATCAACGGGCTGACGTGGCAATGCAGTCCAGCATGAAGGCGATGACCGCCTCGGGCCCCATGCTGGAAGAATCGACAAGAATGGCGTCAGGCGCCGGCTTGAGCGGAGCAAGCGCGCGCCTGGAATCATCATAGTCACGTTTGCTGATCTGGTCCAGAATTTCCTGATAATCCACGCGCTGCCCTTTTTCCGCCAGCTGTTTCTGGCGGCGTCGGGCTCGCTCCTCGGCCGAGGCGTCGAGGAAAAACTTGCAGGCAGCCTTGGGAAAAACCACCGTGCCCATGTCGCGGCCCTCGGCGACGATGGAGCCCTTTTCCCCCAGCTGCCGCTGGAGGGCGGTGAGCTTTTCCCGCACCAGCGGGTGGGCGGAAACCCGCGAGGCGACCAACCCCATCTCCGGGGTGCGGATGGCCTGGGAAACATCCTCGCCATTGACCACCACCCGCACATCGTCGTCGCCGTTGGGGACAAGAGTCAGCTCGATTCCTGCCAAACATTTTTTCAGCGCGTCGGTGTCGTCCAACTCAATCCCCTGCCGCGCCAAGGCCAACCCCACCGCCCGGTACATGGCGCCGGTGTCCAGATAGGTAAAGTGGAGCTTGGCGGCCAACCCACGGCTGATCGTGCTTTTGCCTGCGCCCGAGGGGCCGTCGATGGTGACGATACCCTTGGGGTCAAGCACGCTCCACCTCGTTAAGCGCTACGGCCAGCGCCTTGATGAACCGTTTGTTTTCCGTGGGCAACCCCACGGTGATCCGGATGTAGGTCGGGTAGCCATAGGCGTTCATGGGCCGGACGATGACCCCTTGATGAAGCAGGGCTTCGTAGAGCTTCTTGCCGTCGGCCTTGACATCGATGAGGAAAAAATTGGTCTGGGAGGGAAAGGGTCGGCAGCCGAGTTTTTCCACCTCGCTGCTCAGCCAACCGATCCCCTCCCGGGTAAAGGCGATGGTCTTCTCGTAATGCTCGTCATCGCTCAAAGCGGCCAAGGCGCCTGCCTGGGCCGGGAGATTGACGTTGAACGGCTGCCGGACCCGGTGCAGATAGTCGGCAATGTCGGC
>DASWIU010000092.1:0-3207 GCA_036397515.1 Desulfurivibrionaceae bacterium
CGCCGGGCCCGCGGCCATCATCATCGCCCCGCCCAGGGCCTGGCAGAACCGGGCGGCAATCAGGAAGGCCAGGGCCGGGGCGTAGGCGCAGGCCAGGGAGCCCAGGCCGAAGATCAACAACCCCGCGGTGTATATTCTGCCCCGCCCCAGTCGGTCGGCAAGATGGCCCCAGAAAAGCAGGGAGGCGGTGATGGTGAGGAGATAGATCATCACCACCCACTGGGTGTCGCTGAGCGAGCTGTGGAACTCCTTCATGATGAAGGGCAGGGCGATGTTCACCATGCTGCTGTCCAGGGTGGACATGAAAACGCCGGTGGCCACGATGAGGAAGGTGGGCCATTTGTTTGCGGAGGGGGACACGGAAGGGATCTGTTGCCTCGGGGAAAAAGAGCGAGAGTGCGCCGGATGCATTGGAGCCGGCTGATTTTTTTGTACTGTATCGCAACTCCGCTGATCCTGCAAAGGGGATTGCGGTAAGAATGGCATTTTACAATGTTAATCATACTGAGTTTGGGGAGAAAAATGGCTGGCATTCGAAGCGAGGAAGAGGAGCAAAGAGTGAGCGCGTGCGTCGCGGGCTGCAAGGACCCGGCCCTGGGCGAGATTCTGCGGACGGCGGCACGAGCGGCCCTTGCGGCGGGCAGTGTGTTGCGAGACTTGTACGACAAGCCCCACCGGATTACCCACAAGGGGACCATTGACCTGGTCACCGAGGCGGACGTGGCCGCGGAAGAGATCGTGCTTGCCATGCTGCGGGAAGCGGGCGGCGATATCGGCTTTCTCGCGGAAGAATCGCACTCCTCCTATGCAACCCTGCCCCAGGGCCCGGTCTGGATCATCGACCCCCTGGACGGCACCACCAATTTTGCCCACGGCTTTCCTGTTTTTGCGGTGTCCATCGCCTATGCCGTGGGCACAACCAGCAAGGTGGGCGTGGTGTACGCGCCCATGCAGGATGAGCTTTTCTGCGCCTGCCTTGGCAGCGGGGCCTGGCTCAATGGGCGCCCCATCAAGGTTTCCGGGGTGGAAACCTTGCAGGACTCTCTTTTGGCCACGGGCTTTCCCTATGCCATTGCCCAGGAGGTCGAGGGTGTGATGGAGGCTCTCAAGCGGTTGTTGATGCGCTGCCAGGGGGTGCGGAGGGCCGGGGCCGCGGCGGTGGATCTCGCCTATCTTGCCTGCGGCAGGACCGATGGCTTTTGGGAGATCAACCTCAAGCCCTGGGATACCGCTGCGGGGATGCTGCTGGTGAGCGAGGCTGGGGGTCGGCTGACCACCTACGACGGCACAGGGTACACCCCCTATATCCCGGAGGTGGTGGCGAGCAATGGCAGAGTCCACGCCGAAATGGTCGGGCAATTGGCGGAGTTCACCCGGGAGGGAAAGGGGGAACAATGAAAAGGGGAGGGGTGCGGGTTTTTTTTCTCTATGAACAGCCTGCCACAATGTGGTAGCCTGTTCCTGGGCTGAGGTCGGAAAGGCCCCAGGCAAACAATTGCCCGCACCGAAGACAAACAGAGCCGGAGAAACGCCGTGGAAGCTGAGAAGAAAAAGCATTTTCATACCCGGGTGATTCATGCCGCCCTGACCCCGGGAGAGTGGCAGGGCGCCACCCTGCCCCCCATTTTCCAGACCGCGGCCCATTGCCACGAGACCGCGGAGAACCTGAGCGAGACCTTTGCCGGGCGGACCAGCGACCATATCTATGCCCGGCTCAGTAACCCCACCAACCGGGTGCTGGAGCAGAAGATGGCCGCTCTCGAAGGCGGCCGCAGTGCGGTATTCATGTCTTCCGGCATGGCGGCGATCACCAACGGCTGTCTGGCCCTGCTCCGCGCCGGGGACGAGTTTGTCTGCGGCAACTCGCTCTTCATGTCCACCTATGTTCTCTTTGCCAATGTCTTCAAAAAGTACGGGATCACGGCCCGGATGGTCGAGTCCACCGACTTGGCGGCCATGGAGGCGGCGATCAACGAGAAAACCCGCTTTCTCTATCTTGAAACCATCGGCAACCCGAAGCTGGATGTGCCGGACCTGGCCAAAGCGGCGCAACTCGCCCACAGCCACGGCCTGCCCCTGCTGGTGGACAATACCCTGGCCACCCCGTACCTGTGCCGCCCCCTGGAGCTGGGCGCCGACATCGTCATCCACTCCACCACCAAGTACCTCAGCGGCCACGGGGATGCGGCAGGCGGGGTGGTGATCGACGGGGCGCGGTTCGACTGGAGCAGCGAGCGGTTTCCCGATTTTGCCCCCTTTGTCGAGCGCAAGGGCGAGCTGGCCTATCTGGATCGGGTCTGGCGGGAGCTGCACATCAATTTCGGCACCACGGCGGCGCCGCTCCATGCCTATCTGACCATGCTGGGTCTCGATACCCTGGCCCTGCGGATGGAGCGCCATCTGGCCAATGCCGCACAGGTCGCAGCCTTTCTCGCCTCGCACCCTGCGGTGCGGTGGGTGAATTACCCCGGCTTTGCCGATCACCCCCAGCATGAGGTGGCAAAGCAACAGTTCGGCGGCTTGGGCTTTGGCGGCATGTTCACCTTCGGCCTGGCGGATCAGGCGGCCTGTTTTCGCTTCATCAACAGTCTGAAGCTGATCTATCATCTGGCCAACATCGGCGACTGCAAGAGCCTGGTGATCCACCCCTACTCCAGCCAGTACCTCTCCTTTGCCGAAGAGCCGAAGAAAAATCTGGCCATTACCCCGGACCTGGTCCGCCTTTCCGTGGGGATTGAGGCGGTGGAGGATATCATCGACGATCTGGCCCAGGCCTTGGAGAAGGTCTAGGCCATGAACCCCGCCTGCCTCGAGCTGGTTCAAAAGCAGTTTTTCACCTTCGGTGAGCCGCCCCACGAGCTGGTGCTTGAAAGCGGCGAACGGCTGGGGCCGGTGACCCTCGCCTACGAAACCCTCGGCACCCTGGCCCCGGACAAGGGCAACGCCATCCTGGTGCTCCACGCCCTCACCGGGGATTCCCATGTGGCGGGCTGTTACACTAAAGAAGACGCCCGGCCCGGCTGGTGGGAGATCATGGTCGGGCCCGGCAAGGCCATCGACACCGAGCGGTATTTCGTCATCTGCGCCAACGTGCTGGGCGGCTGCATGGGCAGCACCGGCCCTTCCTCGCTCAACCCGCTAACCAACAAGCCCTATGGCCTCTCCTTTCCCCTGGTCACCATCGGCGATATGGTGACGGCGCAAAAG
>DASWIU010000093.1:0-4498 GCA_036397515.1 Desulfurivibrionaceae bacterium
GAACCCGATAAAGGCAAAGCTGCCCGCGACAAAACAAAGAACAAACAGGCCGCTTCCCATGAAGGATGCGCCATAGCCCCACTCCCGGTTCAGGCTCCCGGACACCACCGCGGCAAGAAAGGTGGCCAGGGTGCGCACCCCGTAAAGCAGGCCGGAGTTGCCGCCCAGCCGCCCGGAAGGAAAAAGCAGCGCCACCAGCACCCCCAACTCCAGCAAGGCCACCGTATCGCCCAGATTGTGGAGCAAGCGGATGACAACCAGGCTCCGGATGCCGACCGCCAGCGGGGTCAGCACCTGAAACAGCGCGGAAAAAGCCATACCCCCCAGAAAGAAGAGAAACACCGATCTCCGCTTGTCGTGAAACCTGCCGACCAAGGGAACAGCCAGGGCCATCCACAACCCCATGCAGGCAAAGACCAGCCCTATCTGCCGGGGAAGCAGCCCGAACTGTTCTTTCAGCAGCAGGGAAAAGGAGGTCTGCTCCACCCCGAAATGGGTGCCCAGCACAAAAAGGCAGGCGATGAGCAGCAGGGGCTTGAAGCGGAGAATATCCCCGCTGTATTCCTTAAACGAAAAGACAATGGGCTCGTAATCGACCAAAAACAGCGAGAGCAGAAAGATCGCCCCGGCCCCGGCCATGGCCAGCGAGAATAACAGGGTGGGCGATGACATTTGCACCACCAAGCCGCCCACCAGGGGACCAAGACCGAAGCCCAGATAGGTGCTCAACTGGTAGGTCGCCACTCTGCGGCTCCGTTGGATCTGGCCGAAATGCTTGAGATAGAGGGATTCACTCACCACCACCAGGGCCGCACTCCCCAAGCCGCCCACACACACCGCGGCCAGAATCCAAGCAAAGGAGCGGGCAATCAGGAGGGCGGCAAAATATCCCCCATAGAGCAGCGCGCCGCAGAGCATGGTCCGCTTGGGCGAAAAAATATCGGAGAACAGTCCGAGCGGCAGCATCAGCGCCATGGAGGAGAGGGAAAAAAGGCCGATGGCCATGCCGATCTGCAGGTCGCTCAAGCCGTAGCCCTTGAGAAGCAGGGGCAGGTAGGCCAGTACCAGCCAGTGCGTGAAGTAGATGAAAAACCGGATGGTGATGGAGAGCAGAATCTGGCGGCGCATGGGAGGGTCCTGGTAAACGGAGTCGATTCTCCCTTCTAGCACGCTTACGCCAAAGAGGCAATTGCTCAGGGACTCGCAAACAGGAAAAAAGGCCACAGGTCCGTAGCACAAATTCAAAGGGTTATGAAACCATAACCGTTGTAATTGCGGCTTTTGGCAATTACAACAATTGCGGACTTGATCGGGAACTACCCAGGCAAGAGGCTCTGGTGATGGGCATGGCCGCCGCCATGGTGGAGTTTTTCCTCGTCCTCCATTATGGCCTCGGCGTGTGGAAGATGCTGGAGGGCGAGGAGGTGGTGCACCAGGATATCATTCTGACGCTTGCCGTGATGCGTGGAACCAGACCCTGATGAGATCGCTCCGGTTCAGTGGCGGCGGTATGCCGACCGCTGAACCGAAGGTCGGCTTGCTGATTTTTCTCCTGGTCAGGACCGGGCAGACCATTATGCCACGATCAAACAAGGTCGAAGCGATCCAGGTTCATGACCTTGTTCCAGGCTGCGACGAAGTCGCGCACGAACTTTTCCTTCGCATCGTCCTGGGCATAGACCTCGGCCAGAGCACGCAGCTGCGCGTTGGAGCCGAAAACCAGATCCACGCGGGTGGCGGTCCACTTGAGTTCGCCGCTCACGCGATCACGTCCCTCGAACACCTCTTCGTCTGCCGGGGTTGCCTTCCAGGTCGTGCCCATGTCGAGCAGATTCACGAAGAAGTCATTGGTGAGCGTCTCCGGGCGCTTGGTGAAGACGCCGTGTCGGGACTGTCCGAAGTTGGCATTCAAGACGCGCATACCGCCAACGAGGACCGTCATCTCAGGAGCGGTCAGCGTCAGCAGTTGCGCCCGATCAACCAGCATCTCCTCTGCCCTTACGGCGTATTTGCTTTTCTGGTAGTTGCGGAACCCGTCTGCTTTCGGCTCGAGTACTCCGAATGACTCCACATCGGTTTGCTCCTGCAACGCATCCGTGCGTCCCGGCATGAAGGGAATGGTGACCTCGTAACCGCCATTTTTCGCAGCCTGTTCGACACCTGCGCATCCGCCCAGGACAACCAAGTCGGCAAGCGAAATCCTCTTTTTACCCGACTGCGCGCTGTTGAACCCCTTTTGGACCCCCGCAAGGGTCTGCAGCACAGTCGCAAGTTGCGCCGGTTGGTTGACTTCCCAATCCTTTTGCGGGGCAAGACGAATGCGCGCCCCGTTTGCACCGCCGCGCTTATCGGAATCTCGGAACGTGGATGCCGACGCCCAGGCGGACGATACCAGTTGGAAGACAGACAGGCCCGAGGCAAGGATCTTGGCCTTGAGACCCGCGATGTCCTTCTCGTCGATCAGCTCATGATCGACCGCGGGCACCGGGTCTTGCCAAATCAGTTCCTCCGCCGGAACTTCCGGGCCGAGATAGCGCGAACGCGGGCCCATGTCGCGGTGGGTCAGTTTGAACCACGCCCGGGCAAAGGCATCCGCGAATTCCTCAGGGTTCTCCTGGAACCGCTTCGCGATCGGCTTGTAGATCGGATCCATCTTCAGAGAGAGGTCCGCCGTGGTCATCATCGGCCGGTGCTTCTTCGATGGGTCGTGCGCGTCAGCCACCATGTCCTCTTCGTCCACGTCCTTAGCCAGCCACTGATGCGCGCCGGCCGGGCTCTTGACCAGTTCATACTCGTACTTGAGCAGCACCTTCAGATATCCCATGTCCCAGGTGGTCGGGTTCGGCTTCCAGGCGCCCTCGATGCCGCTGCTGATCGTATCCCCGCCTTTGCCGCTGCCAAAGCTACTCTTCCAGCCGAGACCCTGCTCCTCGATGGGGGCTAATTCAGGTTCCGGGCCCACATGCGACGCAGGGCCGGCGCCGTGACACTTGCCGAAGGTATGGCCGCCGGCGACGAGCGCCACGGTCTCTTCGTCGTTCATCGCCATGCGCGCGAAAGTTGTGCGGACGTCCCGGCCGGAGGCAACCGGATCCGGGTTGCCGTCCGGGCCTTCCGGGTTCACGTAGATGAGGCCCATCTGCACGGCCGCAAGGGGGTTTTCAAGGTCCCGGTCTCCGGAGTAGCGCTTGTCGCCGAGCCAGGTGTCCTCGCTGCCCCAATAGACATCCTCTTCCGGCTCCCAGATGTCCTCGCGCCCGCCGCCGAAGCCGAAGGTCCTAAAGCCCATCGACTCTAACGCGCAGTTGCCGGCGAGGATCATCAGGTCGGCCCAGGAGATCTTGTTGCCGTATTTCTGCTTGATCGGCCAGAGCAGTCGGCGCGCCTTGTCAAGGTTCACATTGTCCGGCCAGCTGTTGAGAGGCGCAAGGCGCTGATTACCGGAACCCCCGCCCCCGCGGCCGTCGCCCATACGGTAGGTGCCGGCGCTGTGCCAAGCCATCCGGATGAAGAGCCCCCCGTAGTGACCCCAGTCGGCAGGCCACCACTCCTGCGAGTCGGTCATCAGTGCGTACAGGTCTTTCTTCAGGGCGGCCAGATCAAGTTTCTTGAATTCTTCCGCGTAGTTGAAATCCTTGCCCAGGGGATTGGACTTGGCGGAATGCTGGTGCAGAATATGAAGATTCAACTGGTTCGGCCACCAATCCCGGGTGGACATGCCGCCGCCGGCTACTTGTTTGCTGGTTCTGCCTGTTACCGGACACTTGCTGTTTTCGCTCATCTTCGTTCTCCTTTGAGGTTGAAGGTTGCAAAGCTAGCAAAGGGGTTGTCGGGGGATTTGGCTGCGTTCTTTTGCGGCATGGCCCGCACGTCAAGGTTCCTGCGCGGATAATCCCCTTGTTCGATGTCCAAAGGTCGTGTTGGTGGCTCTCGCAACACTTGCCGACGGGCCTTTGCCGCCTTTTCATCGTTCAGATTCTTGATCCCCTGCTGGTTCCTGAAATCAAACCGAATCCGGTACCGCTCCATTTGGACATTGATGAAGCTGAAGGTGTGGCGGCAGGGATATCGCACGGTGAGCGGCTTTTCGCCGTCTTTTTATTAATATAGCAAAATAACAGCAGGGCCACAAATACGCCGGACCATACATATTCATAACCGTTTCTCCCCAAATCCTACCCGACATCGGGCCGACATTGCCCTGCCTACGCCCCATGTAGGCTGGAAAAAGCGGTGGTGGTAGCGTAGGGTGAACTTGAAAATCGTGGCGGACACGATTGCCGCACAGCCCAAAAAGTTTATTTTCATAAGGAGGGAATATGCTGAAAAGAACCCTGCTCGTATCGTGTTTCGGATTATTGCTCGTGGGCCAGAACGTCCAGGCCGGGGAGTCCGCCCAACATGGACTGATAGGCGGCGCGGCCGGCGGCGCCATCCTCGGCCAGGTCATCGGCCGCGATACCAAGGGCACCCTGATCGGCACCGCCATCGGCGGGAT